>NZ_JBIMBV010000016.1:0-112896 GCF_048551735.1 Acinetobacter legionensis | reverse complement strand
AAAGCGTTAGATTGGCTTACACCATTAGAGAAATTTGCTCAGCTTGTTGATTATCATAAGACTTTTCAAACTGTCGCACCTCATGTTTGAATTCGCCGCAGCAATTGCCCAAGAGTTATTACAAAACATCCGTGAGACAGACCTTGTTGGTCGTTATAGTGAATCCGAATTTATTTTAATTCTCAGTGATGTGAATCAAGATCAAGCACACCATATCGCAGATCGGCTATCTCTTTTAATTAATAATTATGATTTAAAGATCAATAGCAAAATCATTTCACTTCAAACAAGTTATGGCGTATCAGTTTCTAAACAAGATACAATGAGTAATACGGTATTACAACAAGCAGATCAAGCATTATATATTGCGAAAATAAATAGTAAGCCTGGTTATGCTGACACAGGACTCTTATCTTAAAACACCTAAATAATTAAAAATTATTTACAGCATTATTTACTTCAAGTTCATAATAAACTACCAGATTATTAACAAATAAATGATAACAATTCTTTGTTTTAATAAATTTTAACCCCTATAATTTAAAAAATTATTAATCAGCACTTAATGACTAGTCACTTAAAAATCATGGAATAATTATGAATGGAGGAATCGAATATAAGACTTAATCTTTACTGGCAAAAGCTGAAACAACAATTAGATTCAAATATCATTATGAATTGGAGCAGTTTACATAAATGTATCTTGATTCTGTTCCTGACCGTTGCCCTTCATTTATCTTGGATTGCTTGGAAAATTTTTATTTTGCTGAATCCAGAAACATGGCAATGGGTCAATATCTCTTTGATTCGTTCACAACTTGTTGTCAATGCAGGTTCAACCCTACTGCTTATTTCCCTTATCGCATTTTGTTATTTCTTTCAAAATAAAAAATGGGCAAATACTATCTTGCCCCATGTTGTCATCAGTATTTTTATCATTTTAATGCTTGCAGATGGTTTTTTGGTGGGTATCTATAGTCCAGCCACTGTTTTTGCATTCGTTTGCATCTCTGGTGTGGGTTTAATTTTATTCAATAGAAAAATTATATATCTTCAAATTACAACTGCCCTGTTGTTCTATATTTCAATGATGTTCAGTACATATTGGCGCATAATTCCTTATGCACCAATTTTTAATGAACATATGTTGGAAAATAAACGACATGATAATTCGTTCTGGGTGGGGACTATGCTGTACTTTATTATTCCTATTTTAATTGTATGTTTGATTTTATGTGAAATTTTACTGTCTCAGTGGCGACATAGAGAGTCATTAATCAAGAAACTCAGTGAAACAGATCCACTGACCAATTTATATAATCGTCGTTTTTTTAATGAAAAGCTTAATGAAATCCAAAATAAGCAAACTCATTATGCCATTATCTTGATTGATATTGATCATTTTAAAGAAATCAATGACTTATATGGGCATCATTTTGGTGATGAAGCATTGTGTAAAGTTGCCAAATTATTATCTTCTCACATTCGTCATTCTGATATTGTGGCACGTTATGGTGGTGAAGAATTTATTATCGCCTTACCTGAAACATCATTAAGCATTGCACAAGCACTTGCTGAACGTTGTCGAGTAGCGATTCAAAATCAAGTACTTGAATCCCTTGATCATCATTATGTACAACTTACTGCCAGCTTTGGTATTGCTACCTCGATTGACGATGAAAATATCAGTAAAATTATTCATCTCGCAGACAAAGCGCTATATCGAGCAAAACAGTCTGGTCGCAATCAAGTCCAGTTCTATCATGATCAAATCAATGAAATTGCTTAATTGGTATTTAATACATTAAACTTGGCTACGATATTGCTCTTCACAAGCAACAAACCGGAATTCTGCATGCGCTTCTGCTATCCATTGTTGTACTGCAGGAACGGCTAATATTTTGTCAATATAACGCTGGCTGTTTGCTGATACTGCAATGCCATAACCCATAAACCGCATCACAACTGGCGCATAAAAAGCATCGACAATAGTAAACTCATCAGCACATAAAAAACTGTCAGGGTGTGGTCGCTCCGACCATAATTGTTCAATCCGTTTTACATCTTGCTGTAGTTTTAAATTTTCCTGCCAAAGCTGTACACCAATATGCTTTAAATCAGCATCTAAATTCATATCACAACAACTACGCAAAGCCATAAAACTACTGTGCATTTCAGCGGACATCGATCTTGCGCGTGCACGTTGTTTTACATCTTGAGGCCACAATTGTTTTTCAGGAAACTTTTCTGCTAAATATTCACAAATCGCCAAAGAATCCCAAACTAAAAAGCCATCGTCTACTAAAGCTGGGACTTTGCCAGTTGGGTTTATTTTTAAAATACTTTGTTTAAATTGGCTGTCGAGGTCAAAGTGATCAAAAGGAATCAAGTGCTCTGTAAATGGGATGTTGAAATGCTGAATCACTAACCAAGTACGCATTGACCATGTCGAATAATTTTTATCACCAATAAACAATTCTAACATTTTAATACTCCTGTGTTTATTGCTTATTTTGAACTCAGCATACAGAAGATAAAGCCTTTCTAAAAGCATTTAGAAAAATGTGCGGTTTTAAAACAAGTCAAGGAGTAGATTTACTACTCCTTGACAATGTGCCAGACTGAATTGATTAGAATAAGAATGCCACACCTAAACCAGCTTTATAACTACGGTCTCGTCCTTCCAAATCTACACCCACACTTCCATCAAGTTGAGTACGCTCATTGACCGCATAGATTAAACCAGAACCTAGACCATACTTATAGTCTTGGCTTTCTGTTTTTGAATAAACAAACTCAGAGAATCCTGAAAGATTTCCTGCAATTTTATAACCGACAGTAGGTACAGCAGTCACTGACCAATGCCCATCTTGCACAGCGTAGTTCATGGTGATCCCAGTATTGACCAAATCGTTATACTGATAATCTAATGATGTTCCGATGCTATAAATATCATCTTCTTCACTAAAACCATCATTACCCGTTGCGATCAAGGCTTGAGCCAAAATCGCCATTGATAATTTATCATCTTTTAAATCGATGGCTTTTTTAATCCCAATAGAAACATCACCTAAACCAGAGTCATCCTCTTTAATACCTTTATATTTGGTTTGCATCCAAGCTGGGCCTTGCCATCCTAACTGTAATTCCATACTCGAGGTTAAACCTGTACGAAAAAGCATATCGCCATTGAGGGTTACAGTTTTTGCTTTTGCGCCATCTACTTTAGTTTCCGTGTAGGTCACACTTGGTAGCCCTTGCTCCCAAGCCAATTGTCCCACAGGCGTGATCCCTGTTCCAAAACCAGTTCCAGGACGATCAAAAGAAAATTCTGCTGCCATTGCGCTTATACTTAGACTCGAAGCAAGGGCTAATGTGATTCTATTTAAAATTGCCATATCAAGACTCAAAATTTACGATAATTCTTTGGACATTTTCGCACCGCGACTACGTAGTAACTCTAAAGATTCTTTCTCTTCAGGTAAAGCCTGAGACCAATCTATTTGATCAAATTCACAATCAAAGAACAAATCACTGATCGAAGATAAAATGGTCTTCCCTTCTTCATCTTTGGTGTTCGGGTCAACCTTATGATCTAAAAGCTTATGAATTGCAGGTACACAGGCTGCGCTTGCTGCATCCCAGAGTGGACCATAGCATTCTTCAGCGTCCCACAAATAAAAGTTTGCTTTGGCACTAATTAAAGCATCCAAAATATCTAAATGTGGTTGTAAATCTTGTGCTTTTTGTTCTGCCGTTAAAGGATGACCTGCTTCATAGGCATCACAAATTTTTTCCCACCATTTAAACAATCCATCTGACCAAATCGAAACAGCTGGCCCTTTTTCAGGTTCCATAAAGTTAGGATCAAATCCATCTGCAAGCAAACGTTTGACTTGAGCAAGGTCTAAATCTTCTAAAGCCTGTATAAAGACTTGTTGTTGTGCTGATAACATGTTGATCTCACTATTCTATTCCTATACAACATTATGACGAATATTTTTAAAATAGCTTTGAAAAATTTTAATCGTATCGCTTTTATTTTATAAATGGCATTTATTGTTCATTTATGACAAAGAAGATAATCAAGGACTGTTTTAAAACCATAAAATTGAAGACCATAAAAAAGCCCCGAAGGGCTTTTTATCAGATCATGCTTCATCTGCATCAGCAAGTTCTAGTTTTCCACCACGTGGATTTTCAATTTTTTCTAATACGTGCTCTAGGCTACGCTTTACCCGATCTATCGCACCGTGTAATGAAAGATCAATGTTTTTCGCTCGATGTTTTACCACGACTGGCTTCAAACCTGCTGCTTTGACTTCAATCATACACTGGATATCATCCGCCCCACCTTTGTCACCGTTCTCATCACTGATATGAACTGAAAACTGGGTAATACGTTCGCTATGACGTTGGAATTCTTGATTTAGCTCATCGCGTACGTAAGTAATTAAACGATCACTATTTCTAATATTTTTATCTGTACGGATTTCTATATTCATAAAAAACATCCTCTTTCTAATCAAAAAACGAGTGCAAAACTTATATTTTCGGCACACTTTGCGCCTGCTGTATAAGACAGCTTTTCACCTACAATAAATTGGAACCGTAACTCCTCTATTGCAAAGATGAACACTTTTAACGATCTGCAGATAGGTGTTCTTATACATTCAATATCAGGCCATATTGGAAAATATGCAAGTAGATTTTTAACTTTTTTATGAAAAGAATATGAAAAATGACATCTTGTTACGTTACTTTATAATTAAATGATTTAATTGATTTTTTAATGACTAATTCTGACTAAAAACATCAACTATGTTTAATTCTTAAACTTTTAATGGATATAAATTTTAAATCTTTGCTTTAAATATGCGACTCACGTTTTAAAACATTTCACCTCTTGATGTTTACATATTTATTTTCATTCCATCTAATTTTCGCTTTATTTTTATTTAAGAATCTGTATTCTTGAAGCGCTTTTCTTGGGGGAAAGGAAGAATTCATGAAACTTACACAAATTGCGGCTATCTGCGCAATCGCTTCAACTGCAACTTTGGCTCAAGCTGCGCCTGTTTGGCAAGATTTTAGTATTACTGGTCTTTATGGTGAAAACTATGAACTAACACCAGATGAGAAACAATCTACTATCACTTTTGAGTATGCTGCCAAACTTAAATACGGTGATTTCTTTGCCTTTGCTGACCGTACCAACAGTGATGGTCAGTCGGATACTTATTTTGAGGTTTCTCCACGTCTTAGCTTAGGTGCTGTTTCTGGGAAAAAACTTGAATTAGGCCCAATTAAAGACGTATTAATTGCAACCACTTGGGAAGGTGGTAAAGACATGAACAACTACCTATACGGTGTTGGTGTTGATTTAGCCATTCCTTATTTTCAATATGCGCAATTAAATTTCTACCGTGCCAATAATGAAATCCAAGAAGATGACTATCAATTGACATTTACCTATGGAATTCCATTTAAAATTGCATCTGAAGAATTCCTTGTGGACGGTTTCCTTGATTGGTCAACTGCAGAAAAAGATCAAGTTGCACACTCAAGCGAGTTGAACTGGACGACACAATGGAAATGGAATGCGGGTAAACACATTTCTCCAGATACCCGTCTATATCTTGGTGTTGAACACTCTGTATGGCACAACAAATACGGTGTTCCAGGCAAAGACGAAAATAATGTCAGCGCTTTAATCAAGTATCATTTCTAAGACTGAGCTAAATCCATTGATCAGAAAGCAAAACTTCGGTTTTGCTTTTTTTATTGCCCTTAAAAATAAATCTTTTTAGAATACCCCTATCAATTTTCCATTGACCTGTATCCATGAATTTTCAGATCCGCCCTGCTCAAGCTTCTGACCTAACTGAGATTATGCGTATTTATAATCATGAAATTGCAACAGGTTTAGCAACATGGAACAGCCAATTAAAGACTTTCGCAGATTACCAGCAGTGGTTTCTAGAATTACAACAACAGCAATTTCCACTTTTTGTTGCTGAAGAAACAGCGACTCATGCCATTGCAGGCTATGCCGATTATGCAAGCTTTAGAGCAATCAACGGTTATCTATATACAGTTGAGCACTCTGTTTATATCGACCCAGAATTTACTCGACAAGGGCTCGGCAAACGCTTAATGCTGAAATTGATTGAACATGCTCAACAGCACAATATCCACGTTATGGTTGCTGCAATTGACCACGAAAATACTGGTTCGATTTATCTACACCAACAACTCGGATTTAAACAAACAGGTTATATGCCACGAGTCGGACAAAAATTTGGGCAGTGGCGTGATTTGGTGTTGATGCAATTAAATTTTGATTAAAATAGAGCAGTATTTATACAGCATCCGTCGTAAATTTTTTTGTCGTTTTTTCAAAATTTGTTGTATAACCATAAACAATATTGCTGAACTTCAGAGCGAATATCGATGAATAAAATTATAATCAGTCTATTGGCACCATTTGCATTGATACTTAATACAGCAAGCCATGCTGCTGACTACGATGAACAAAATATAAAACAGGGTTGTGCCAAACTCAGTCAATATCGTAAATTGGGACAAAAATTTTACGACCAGAAAAACTATAAAAAAGCGCTTGATCAGTTTCAAAGACAAGCATCTTGGAGTGCTTTTTGTCAGTCTGTGGGTGAAGAAGAAGCTGATATTCGGGTTTCAGATAATGACATCGACATTGCCAATAATAATGTGGGTTTAACGTATAGCAAACTCAATCAACCCTTATGGGCAAGAGCGTGGTTTCAAATTAAACCCACAAAAACCAGTCAATTTAATTTAAAAAAGTTAGTAACACCAAAACCAAACAATGACTTAACAGGAGAATATGCCAGTTATGCAGGTTTTGGCGAATGGAACAATATCACCATTAAAAAACGTGATCAGAAATATCTCATTCAGTTCACTGGTCTATGGATGGGTGCTCGAAGTCTCATCTATGGTCCAAATATTGGCGAATTTGAAACAGAAATGCCACTTCATGCCAAGAAAGCAAGCTATCGTTTTGAAAATTGTCAAATTGACATCAATTTCACTTATAACGCCTCTTTAGGCAATTTTATTAAAGTGAAAGAATTAAATGAACAAGCCGATTGTGGCTTTGGGATGAATGTTTCATCAACAGGCTATTATCAGAAAGTTGAGCCTCAATAATATAGGGTTTAACCACACCTCCCTTGACTCAGGGAGGTAAACAAAATGTTTTCACGATTCTGTTAAATTGCCACTAAATCACGAATCCCCTTTTCAGGCATTTCTTCACCGATGCCTTGTGCAACCACTTGACCACGTGCCATCACGGTATAGTTATCGGCCAGCTCCTCGGCAAAATCATAGAATTGCTCTACAAGTACAATCGCCATTTCGCCACCATCTGCCAATTTTCGAATCACTCGACCAATATCTTTAATAATCGAAGGCTGAATTCCTTCGGTCGGCTCATCTAAAATCAAAACTTTCGGCTCCGATGCTAAAGCACGTGCAATGGCTAATTGCTGTTGCTGCCCACCCGATAAATCACCGCCACGGCGATGTTTCATTTCGTCTAAGACAGGAAAAATTTCATATAAATGCTCAGGGACTTTACGGGTTTTTGCACCAGAAAATTTTGCCATGCCAATCAAAATATTTTCCTCTACTGTGAGTGTAGAAAAAATATCTCGCCCTTGAGGAACATAGGCCAAACCCGCGCGTACACGCTGTTCAGGGCTCATTTTAGCAATGTCTTTGCCATCCAATAAGATTTGCCCAGACTTAATCGGTAAAATTCCCATCAAACATTTTAATAAGGTGGTTTTACCCACACCATTGCGTCCTAAAACCACAGAACACTCACCAATCGGCGCAGTTAAAGTCACATCACGGAGAATGTGACTGCCCCCATAAAATTGATTGACGTCTTTTATTTCTAGCATATTGCTCCCCTTAACGTCCTAAATACTTTTCAATCACATCTTCATTGGCTTGTACTTCCGCCAAAGTTCCTTCGGCTAGAATGGCACCTTGTGCCAGAACCGTAACTTTCTCACTAATGGTGTCGATAAAGCTCATATCGTGCTCGACTACAACCAAGGTATGATTCTTTTTTAATTCCAAACATAACTCTGCTGTCCGTTCAGTTTCAGCATCGGTCATTCCCGCTACAGGCTCATCCAACAAGATCAGTTTAGGTCGTTGCATCAACAGCATGCCAATTTCAAGCCACTGCTTTTGTCCATGTGATAACAATCCCGCAGGCTTTTGAATAAACTCTTGTAAACGAATCTGTTGCAAAGATTCATCCAAAGCCAACTGTGCATCGGGACTTAACTTGCTAAAAAAACTTTTTTTCACAGTTTTGTCTTTTGGTGCAGCAAGGAGCAGATTTTCCATCACGGTAAAATTTTCAAATACAGTTGGTTTCTGAAACTTACGACCAATACCCGCTTCTGCAATTTGCTCTGTACTCATTTTGGCAAGATCATAGTTTTGACCAAAAAAGGCAGAACCTTCGGTAGGGCGTGTTTTACCGGTGATGACATCCATCAATGTGGTTTTTCCCGCACCATTTGGTCCAATAATGCAGCGCAACTCCCCTTCTTCAATGTAAAGAGACAAATCATTTAAAGCCCGGAAAGAATCAAACCATACACTGACTTTTTCTAAGTAAAGTGCAATACCATGGCTGAAATCAGCACCTTCAGCTTTAGGACGACCATAGCCCTCACCGATTTGACCACCATGTTGCGAATTTAAGCCCAAATCTGACAATAGCTCTGACATTAGTGATCCTCCTTTTTAAAGCGCTCAAGCAATCCAATCACCCCTTTAGGGAGGAAGATGGTTACAACGATAAATAATGCACCAAGGATCAATAACCATATTTCAGGATATGCAACGGTAAAATAGGTTTTAACTCCATTGATCAGACCTGCACCTAGAATTGGACCAATCAATGTGCCACGACCACCTGCTGCAACCCAAACCGCCATTTCAATCGAATTCACAGGATTCATTTCGCTTGGATTAATGATGCCTGCTTGTGGGACATACAATGCACCAGCAATTCCGGCAATCACCGCTGAAAGGACCCATGCCGACAGTTTGTACCACAGGGTACGATAGCCTAAATATTGCAACCGGTTTTCGCTATCACGGATTGCCCCCAACACTCGACCATAAGGCTTATTCATTAAACTACGTAAGCCGATAAAACTCAGTAACAACACTAAGGCAGTAAGGAAACACAATGTTGCTCGCATAGAAGCAGAGGTAATATCCATCCCAAGAATGGTTTTAAATCCAGTAAAGCCATTGTTCCCACCAAAACCTGTTTCATTGCGGAAAAACAACAGTGCTGCAGCAAAAGTCATAGCTTGGGTGATAATCGAAAAGTACACACCTTTAATTTTGGAACGGAAGGCAAAGAATCCAAAGATAAAGGCAATCACACCAGGTACCAAAATCACCAAAGCCAAAGCCCATAAGAAGTGCTGGGTTCCGACCCAATACCAAGGTAACTCAGTCCAACTGAGAAAACGCATAAAGTCAGGCAATTGCTCGCCTGCTGACTCTCGCATCAGGTACATACCAAAAGCATAACCACCCAAAGCAAAATATAATCCATGGCCTAAACTCAGGATGCCGGCATAGCCCCAGACCAGATCCAAAGCTAGTGCAACCAAGGCCAGACACATGATTTTGCCAATCAAAGTCACCCAATATGCTGAGAGGTGTAATGCTGAATCTTGTGGCAACACATGAAACCACGGCAGAATCAGCATCACAGCGAAACATACAGCTATGGCGATTGCACTATAGGGTTTATCTGAAAGTAATGATGTGATTTTCATAGGCTTACTCCACAAAACGACCTTTGATAGCGAATAAACCTTGTGGGCGTTTTTGAATAAACAGAATCACAAGAACCAAGAGAATAATTTTGGCGAGCACTGCGCCCATACCAATTTCGAGTATTGTTCCACTCACACCTAAACCTAATGCGGCAAGCACTGCGCCCCAAACTTGACCAACACCACCCACTACAACCACAAGGAAAGCATCAATAATATAGTTTTGCCCTAGGTCAGGTCCGACATTACCGACTTGTGCCAAGGCACAGCCTGCCAGCCCTGCAAGTCCTGAACCCAGTCCAAAGGCCATCATATCAATTCGTGCAGAACGAATACCTACAGCACGTGCCATCTGACGGTTTTGCGTGACTGCACGGACGAATAAACCGAATCGGGTTTTATTGAGTAGATAAACCAGTAAAAGTAATACAGTGATGGTGAAGACGATAATGGCAATACGGTTATAGGGCAGCATCAAACTAGGTGTAAGTGAAATTCCACCTGAAAGCCATGAAATATTTGATACTTCAACATTCTGTGCACCAAAGATCATCCGTACCAATTGCATCAAAATAAGGCTGACACCAAAGGTCGCCAACAAGGTTTCTAACTGACGGCCGTATAAGGGACGAATCACGGTTCGTTCTATCAGCATACCAATTAAAGCACTGACTAAAAATGCTGCTGGAATTGCTGCAATCAGGTACCAGTCGACATAAGCACCCAAATGGATTTTAAAGAAACTTTGCACCACATAAGTGGTATAAGCACCGATCATGATCAACTCGCCATGCGCCATATTGATCACCCCCAGTAAGCCATATGTAATCGCCAGTCCTAATGCTGCAAGCAAAAGAATACTTGCAGTACTTAAGCCTGAAAAAACATGTCCTGTCCATTCACTTGCTTGAATTCGGGTTTTAATACTACTTTGCGCACTGACCAATGCAGCCTTTAATTCTGGATTTAAGTGTGGCTGTGTTAGCGCTTGTTCGATGATCGCCAAAACATCAGGGCGACTAGAATCTTTTAGCGTTTTGACCGCTTGAATTTTGGTGAGTGTATCTGGACTATTAAAATCAATTCGTGCTTTTAACTGGGCTAAACGAGCCTTCACTTTATTATTTTTTTCATTGAGATAAAGTTGGTTGATAGCTTTGATATCCAACTCATCTAAATTGTTCTCCAAGATATCAATCGCAGCCAATCGCTGTGATGCATCTTGGGACTGTAACTTGATCTTCGCCTGACCAAAGTTCAAGGCTTTGTGCAAGGTGTTGACCAACGTCACTTGATTTAAATCACCTGGCCAATCAGTAATTGCCTGTTCATCTGGATAACTGAACAGCTTGTCTCCAGCTTTCATAATGTAGGTATTGCCTGAACTGTCGGTATAAAGCTCGTCGTTTTCGACATAAGCCACCAACTTATCAAGCTCGTCAATACTTGCCGGCCATTGATTCAACATCGCTCTTCGGTTTGAGAAATCTGCACGTACAAATTTTTGAATGGCATCATCATGACTTACCACTGCCTGAGCAGATGACGATTGCGCGCTATGCTCAGATTCAGCAAAAATCTGTTGAATAAGAAATAATTGAGAAATCGTAAAAAAAAGTGCTGCGAGTTTCAGTCTAAGTGACATGTGCAACTCCCCCTATTTTTGTTTAAATACAATGACCTTTAAAGTTTAGTCATCAGTTAAGCCCACTACGCATGTAGCAGGCTTTTGGGGTCGTAAAGTCTTTATTTAGGAATGTACGGGCTCCATGGTTCCGCTTTGATCGGTTGAGGGCTCTTGTAAACCACATCAAATTGCCCATCACCACGAATTTGACCGATCATTACAGGCTTATGTAAGTGATGATTAGTAGCATCCATACTTAAGGTATAGCCTGACGGTGCTTTAAAGCTTTGACCTGCCATTGCTTCACGGACTTTATCTACATCCGTTGTTCCCGCTTTTTCAACGGCTTGTTTCCACATATTGATACCCACGTAGGTGGCTTCCATTGGATCATTGGTCACCAATTTACTGGCATTGGGAAGCTTATATTCAACTGCGTATTGCTTCATCTTATTGACGAATTCGGTATTCACTGGATTCTTCACAGACATGAAGTAATTCCAAGATGCCAAATGCCCGACCAATGGTTTGGTGTCAATCCCGCGTAATTCTTCTTCACCGACTGAAAAGGCCATCACAGGAATATCCGAAGCTTTTATGCCTTGGTTACCTAATTCACGATAGAACGGTACGTTAGAATCGCCATTGATGGTGGAAATAACTGCGGTCTTTTTACCCGCAGCGAATTTCTTAATATTGCCGACAATGGTTTGATAATTACTGTGTCCAAACGGCGTGTATTCTTCCATGATGTCTGCATCGGCAACGCCTTTAGACTTTAAAAATGCACGTAAAATTTTGTTGGTGGTTCGTGGGTAGACGTAGTCGGTACCTAATAAGACAAAACGTTGTGCCTTACCTCCCTCTTCGCCCATTAAGTATTCAACAGCAGGAATCGCTTGTTGATTGGGTGCTGCACCTGTATAGAAAATATTCTTAGACTGTTCTTGACCTTCGTATTGCACCGGATAGAACAACAGACCATTGAGCTCCTCTACAACTGGTAACACTGATTTACGTGAAACTGAAGTCCAACAGCCAAAAATGACAGCGACTTTGTCCTGAGTAATCAATTGGCGGGCTTTTTCAGCAAATAATGGCCAGTCTGATGCAGGATCGACGACAACAGGCTCAAGCTTTTTCCCCATCACCCCACCTTTGGCATTAATTTCATTGATTGCCATAAGTGCCGTATCTTTAAGCGACGTTTCAGAGATAGCCATTGTTCCAGACAATGAATGCAAGATGCCCACTTTAATTGTGTCACCGCTTGTTGCAGTTGCCGATTTATTTCCTGTTGCGGGTTTCGCTTCCGTTTTATCTGCTGGTTTTGAGCAAGCTGTCAGCGCAATGCTCCCCATCATTGCCACAGCGAGAAGTGTTTTTGAAAACATTTTTTGTTGGAACATCATCTTTTTCTCTCCAAACCTTTTGGTGCATTTTTGAATACACGATTTTGCTTTTACCTGACAGGCTTAATTCAATTTTTATGCCAAGTGGAGAATTTGTGCTTTTATCATTGAATATATTTCCTGATAAAAAATAATAAAATCAAAATATTAGTCACTCTTATTTTTATATAAATCGGACGTGCATTGATAAGCATTAAATGCCTTTCAACGACTCAATAGTGCGAGTGTTGATCAGGTGAAAATGCGAGATTAAAAGTCATACTGGTCAAATTAAGTGCGATTTTTTTTATTTAAAATGAGCAATGAGGGTGCAAAAAATTGACCCAAAATTAAATTTTTAAGCTTTCTTAATGAATTTTGCTTTACAGCACCAAACGATTTTGACGGAATAATCCAATCCCTGAGATGGATGGAGCAGAGGTAAAAGAACAGGAGAAAAAATAGAAAGGCTATACAGAAATATTTTGTTTTACGAAGAATATAATTCTGTTTACATCAATGCGATATTTAAGAGGTATCAAAAAAATGATGCACTGAGGCATCATTTTTCAAATATGAATGAGTTCGATAATCAAACACTCAAATCAGCTAAGTTTCCTTTTTGCTCTAACCAGTCTTTACGATCACCTGACCTTTTTTTGGCAAGTAATTTATCCAGTAAACCTGTTGTATGATGCGTGTCGTCCAAATCCAATTGCACCAAACGGCGTGTATTCGGATCTAAGGTGGTTTCACGCAATTGACTGGCGTTCATTTCACCCAAACCTTTAAATCGAGTAATTTGCGGGTTTTTAGATTTAACTCTCTTTAAGATAGCTTCTAACTCTTCGTTATCAAGCGCGTAGTAAACATCTTTGGCATCATCGATACGGAACAATGGTGGCATTGCAACATAAAGGTGTCCAGCATCGACCATTGCAGGGAAATGCTTCACGAAGAGTGCACACAGCAAGGTCGCGATATGTAAACCATCTGAATCGGCATCGGCAAGGATACAAATTTTGCCATAACGTAATTCGGAAAGATCATCACTGCCCGGATCTACACCGATTGCAATCGCAATATTATGCACTTCTTGAGAGGCCAACACCTCGTCAGAAGACACTTCCCAAGTATTTAAAATTTTCCCACGAATCGGCATGATCGCTTGGAAGTTTTTATCGCGGGCTTGTTTTGCAGAACCACCGGCAGAGTCACCTTCGACGATAAACAATTCCGATTCTTCAAGGGTATGACCGACGCAATCTGATAGTTTTCCGGGCAAGGTAGGACCAGCAACAATCTTTTTACGTTCAACTTTTTTCGCTGCTTTTAAACGGCGACCCGCTTTCGCAATCACAATCTCAGCCAATTGCATGGCCACTTCAGAGTTCTGATTCAACCAAAGCGCAAAAGCATCTTTGGCAATATTTAAAACAATGTTGGATGCTTCTCGGCTTGAAAGACGTTCTTTGGTTTGTCCTGAGAATTGTGGCTCTTGGAATTTAAGCGACAGGATATAATTGACCCCGTCCCACACATCTTCAGCAGATAATTTCAGATTACGTGGCAACAAGTTACGTAACTCACAAAACTCACGCATCGCATCAGTAACACCTGAGCGTAACCCGTTTACATGGGTTCCCCCTTGTGCCGTTGGGATCAAATTCACATAACTTTCCTGAATTTGTTCACCACCCTCAGCATTCCAGCAAATTGCAAACTCAGCGCTGGCGCGTTCAGCTTCACCCGTTGCGACAAAGGCAGGATCTGGAATGATTTCACGATCTTGTAATTCATCCATCAAATAGTCGACGAGACCATTTTCAAACTGCCATTCAATTTTTTCGTCATTAATCTGATCAATATAATTAATTTGTAGACCAGCAGCCAATACAGCTTTGGCTTTGAGATTATGTTTTAACGCTTTTAAAGCAAATTTAGGTGAGTCAAAATATTTTGCTTCTGGCCAAAAATGTACTGTTGTCCCCGTAGCACGTTTTGGCGCTTTGCCTTCTAAAACCTCTAAAGGCGCAACAGGTTCACCATGTTCAAACGCCATTTTATAAAGATTGCCGTGGCGTTGAACTTCAACCTCAACACGATCAGACAAGGCATTGACCACTGAAATCCCTACACCATGCAAACCGCCCGAAAACTGATAGTTATCAGTGCTAAATTTACCGCCAGCATGTAATTTCGTTAGGATAATTTCAATCCCGCTTTGTCCATATTCAGGGTGAATATCGACGGGCATACCACGCCCATTGTCTTCGACCGACAACGAACCATCTTTATATACTGTAACAGTAATTTTATTGGCATGTCCTGCAAGTGCCTCATCGACAGCATTATCAATTACTTCTTGCGCCAAATGGTTTGGACGAGTGGTATCGGTATACATACCTGGACGGCGACGTACAGGATCTAGACCAGATAATACTTCAAGTG
Source organism: Acinetobacter legionensis (assembly GCF_048551735.1). Lineage (NCBI taxonomy): Bacteria > Pseudomonadati > Pseudomonadota > Gammaproteobacteria > Moraxellales > Moraxellaceae > Acinetobacter > Acinetobacter legionensis. The sequence goes on along the minus strand of NZ_JBIMBV010000016.1, from coordinate 97,555 downwards.
ATTGGGCCGTATATTGAGACACGTTGAGTTTTTTCCTTTTATTTTACGGAGTATGATAAAAATTCCAGAATCATGGGTATTTTATCTGCAAAATCTTCCATCGCATGATTACCATGCATTTCTGTCATGATTAATGATGTGTGTGGAGCTGCACTATAATACCGTTCAGCGTCACGATAATCTAAAACTTCATCACCTTGTTGCAATAAGACCAGTATTTTGTCTGCATCTTGTACAAATGGCACGGCAATCGCTTCCAAGTAGTCAAGTTGTAAACGATCTAAAGTCCATTTTTCATTGATCTTATAGGGAATCTGTTCAATTCCAAATAAGTTACTGAACAATTGCCATGGTCGCATAGCTGGATTAATTAAAACAGCAGGCACACCATATTTTGCGACCAATTGTGTCGCATAAAATCCACCAAAGCTACTCCCCACCAGTACAACATCAGGCAATTTTTCAATGAGCGCTGAAATTTGATCTAAAACCAGTTGCGGATGTTGGTTTAAATCAGGCAAATGCACACTATGCGATGAATAGCATCGACAATAATCATCTAATTGTTGCCCTTTTATTGATAAAGGACTACTTTTAAAACCATGTAAATAAATAATATTCATTGAAAATAGTTTGCTTTTTTACCACCAATGTTTTAGTTTTTAATGTGATTTGAATCACATTATTGTTTTAATTTGTATATGTCGTGATATTGTCCGACAAAAAACTAAAACATAATCGCAATTATCGGTATTTTAAATAGCGTTCAGGATGAACAAGATAAGATGATTGCCTAGGGATTTATACATTGATCTACAGCAAAAATAAAGTCTTTGTTCCAGATCAATATGGATGAGGAAATAACAATGCCAAGCTTAACCCCTTTACACGAAACCTATTGTAAGTGGGATCGCTCGCCTCCAAGTCAGGCCGACGTATTAGAAGGTTTAGCGCAGTTAGTGAGTACGCCACTCAGTGGCATGGTTCAAGACTTCATCCAGTCGATTCAACGCGAAATGTTGCTGAGTATTTTTGGCTTAAGTAAACAAAAAGCCAAACGATTTCAGTCACGTCCAATTGTCGATAAATTCTATCAATTTGGTTATCACGCGTTGCAAAATTATGGTAGCCATCTGCTTGCTCCAGTTTTACGTAAAACCATTGAACGTTTTCCAAATTTGCATGATAAGCCTTTGACCTCCCATATGACTTTTTTAGTCAGTGCTTTAAATGGGGTATTGGGCGATTATTTGTTAGCGAGCCATAATCCTCTGGCACTCTCACCTGTACTCTATGATCATTATGGTGCATTACAGCAAGGTGATTTGGCTGGACGTGTAGTGATTTTCTCACATGGTTTATGTATGAATTATCAAGATTGGACCAACCGTAACAATGGCGGTATTGGTGAGAAACTATTGGCCCAGCGTGATCACAACACCATGTTGTATTTTCACTACAATACTGGGCGCAGAATTTCAGCCAATGGACGTTCATTAGCAAATCTTTTAGAAGACTTAGTGAAACGTAACCCTCGCATTACCAGTATTGATTTAATTGGGCACAGTATGGGTGGCTTGGTTTCTCGCAGTGCGCTGTTCTATGGCAAACAAAACATGCACCAGTGGTTCCACATGGTAGAGAATCTAGTTTGTATTGGTTCTCCGCATCATGGTGCGTTATTAGAACGTTTCGGATTTGCCATGCAAGAGAAAGTGGGTAATTTTCCTATTGTTAAAATGATCAGTCATATCGTCAATATCCGCAGTAATGGCATCCTAGACTTGCGCTATGGAAGTGTTCGAGATGATGACTGGGAGCATAACAATGCTCGTATTGGTTTGATGGATGACAACCGTAAACCCGCTCCGCTACCCTCTCATATCAATACCTTTTTAATTGCAGGTACCTTAGAATTTGAAAACCGCAAAAACCGCACCTTAAAAGTGATTGGCGACTATCTGGTCAGTGTTAAAAGTGCCTTGGGTGAACATCCGAACCCACGTTTCCAGTTAAAATTACCTGAATCGCATAAAGCTGTGTTTTATGGCTTAAACCATCTTGAGATTCAATATCATCCTTTGGTTTCGGAACAAATTGCCAAATGGTTTTATCCGCACCATGATGAGCTGGCGGAAGAACAAATTCGCAAATATTTGATTAAATTAGAAAGTATGCAAGGGATTGTTGAAACCTAATCGTAAAAAAGCAGATCTTCAATCCGCTTTTTTCTGCTATTTCACTTCAATTTGATAAGACTTGTTCTGATGAGGATCAATCATGTCACCATATTCATCAAAGTTTGATTTTTCTGCACATTGTGTATCGATCATTAAGCCTTGATTTTTTGCAATAAAGCCTTGTTTTAATTCACAAGTCCAAGCTTTATTATAATTCTTTTGGCTAAGTTTTTTACCTGTTAAATCAAATTGCGTCACCTCAATGAGCGACTGGGCAAGCGTTCTAGCAGGATGGCTCTGTGATACGGACAATACGTAGTATCTGCCACCATGCAACTGACAGTCTTCAATTCGACTTGAAAAATAATCTGGATCGACAATAAATTTTTTAAATGGCTGAGCACCCAATTTTATATAGGAAATGTCGGCTGGGATAGTGTCATCAAATTCAGATTTAAACTGACAAGACACATCTTTACTGATCACAGTGACTAGCTTTGCAGAGACTTGTGCCGTTGACAAGCAGACTAGTATGCTGATCCCAGCTAAATTTATTTTATGATTTATGATTTTTCTTGATTTATACATCAATGAAGTTTATTTGAAAAAAAGGCCAGTTTAGACTGGCTCTTGATGTTTTAAATTAGTACTTTCTAAACAACTGCCACAGACTGATCAATGCCAATACACTAAAAAACAATAATGACCAAACGGGTAAAGATTGTCCTAAAAAAGTCCAATCGACCATAGCACATTCGCCAGAACCCTTAAGGACATTTTCAAACACCGCTTTTAAAGGCAATGTATTTACCCAATAGTCTAGACCTGGCCCACAACTTGGAACCTGATCTTTAGGTAAGTTCTGTAGCCACACGTGGCGAGCGGCAACACCAACTGACCAAGAAATTGCAGCGAAACCCAAGAAGCTATAAATGCGTTTAAATACATTTGTTTTTGGGTTATGCAAAAAGGCAATCAGTGAAATTAGCCCTAGGCCAATCAATCCAATACGTTGAAATACGCATAATGGACATGGCTCAAGCCCTTGTACATGCTCTAAATAGAGCGCAAATGACATACCAATCACACTTGCCAAAAATAAAAGACCACTTACGAAGCGATAACTACGCCATTGCATGGAACTTCCTCATTATCTAATCAATGCTTTATCTAAATTTACTCAGATAATCCTCGAAACTTATACTTGTATTTTGTTCAAGTTGCTGTTGTTCTGCGAGAGATGTTCGAGTAAGCCCCTCAAAATACGCTAAAGTTTCTGGACTTAATACATGTTGTTCGTAACTTTGGATATGCTGATTGGCCATATAGCCACCAAAATTCCATGTGCCACCTTGCTCTACAGTATCGGCAATCACATGCGCAGATAGTGTTTCATCCACATCATCAATACGTGTTTGCATCACTATCATCGCTTGGCGATATAAATCCGTTGAATAGGATTGATTTAATAAATCTGCAAGGGGTTGCATGGCGGTGACATGCTGTTGAATCCACTCAAGTAATGGATATTCAACACCGGCATCAATGATTTTCGCATTTGGTGCACGACCACGATTGACCACTTCAGCTTGGTTTTGCTCAATAATATCTTGTTCTTCATCCCATAGATCAGGGCTTTCTTTCAGTAAACAATACAACGCAACCACTTCCAAGAAGCCTGCTGTATCTTCATCAATACCTATTGCACTGTATGGATTTACATCTACCGCGCGTAATTCGACATAGCCGATCCCACGATTTGACAAGGCCTGAGAAGGAGTTTCCCCTTCTTGTGGCACTTGTTTTGGACGTACTAAGCTATAGTATTCATTTTCAATTTGTAAGACGTGATCATTAATTTGAATCGGCTTACCATTGGCATCGTTTAAACCTAAATGACTAAACTGTGCATAAGGGGAATTAACCGCTTTTTGTAATTCAGCCACATAACTTTCTAAATTGTTGTAATGAATACCCAATTGTTTTTGTGCGGAATTTTGATAACCAAAACGCCCCATGCGCAATGCTGTTGCATAAGGTAGAAATAATGTGCCTTTAATTAAAGGCAACAATTGATGTTCACGCCCTGTCATAAAGCATTTACAGACTGAAGGGCTTGCACCTACTAAATACATCACTAGAGGAGTTAAACGAATAAAGTTACGGATTAACCCAAGATAACGATGACTGCGATAATCTTGCAGGCTTAATGCTTTAAGTGCTTCATTGCTTTCGTGTTGTTGTAATTGTTCAAATAACGCATCTGGAAAAGACACATTATAGTGCACACCCGAGATTGTCTGCATACGGCGACCATAACGAATGCCTAGGCCATGACGATATAAGGTTTTAAATTGACCAATATTAGATGTGCCATATTGCGCCAAACGAATATTTTCTTCTTTGTCATCCAACATACATGGCATGGACAAAGTCCACAACTTTTCACCATTTTCTAAATGACGATGCACAACAGCATGTACATCTGTTAAAAAGTTTAAGGCTTCAGGAATGCTTTCTTTGGGAGGGGTAATAAACTCCATCAAAGCTTCTGAATAATCTGTGGTGATATGCGGATGTGTTAGGGCTGAGCCTAAAGACTGAGGATGATCAGCCTGTGATAAAAAGCCATTACTTTGCATACGCAGGCTTTCACGTTCGATGCCACGTAACATGCCTCTGAATAAGGTAGAATCCACCCAATTTGGTACTAATGATTGGGAAATCGTTTCGGGTTGACTCATACTTACTCGCTTATCTTAAAGAATTTTTTAAAATAAAATGTTTTGATGCCCGCAGTATAACGTTATTTATCGATATACACGTATAAGCATCGTTGTTTTAAATCAATTATTCATTTTATTTCGGAAAAGTTTTTAACACAAACTACCTCTACAAGACATTTAAAATTTGTGATTTTATAGAAAAATCATCACTAAAGAATTGTAACTACTATGAATTATCAAGAAATTATCGATTTTTGGTTTAGTGAAGAAACTCAGCCATTTTGGTTCGCAAAAAGTGACGCATTCGATCAAACTTTGCACCAGCGATTTGCACATACCTTGGATCAAGCCAAACATTGTGAACTATGGACTTGGCGCGCCACAGCAGAAGGTCGCTTGGCTGAAATTATTGTTTTGGATCAATTCTCGCGTAATTTGTATAGAGATCATGCTGAATCTTTTGCACAAGATGCCTTGGCACTTGCGTTATCACAAGAAGCCATTCAGCTAAATTTAGATCAGCAATTAAGCCCTGAACAGCGTTCATTCCTGTATATGCCATTTATGCACAGTGAATCAAAAATTATCCATATCCAAGCTTTACAACTTTTTGAAGAGTTGGGCAATCCACTCAATCTAGATTTTGAGAAAAAGCATAAAGTGATTATTGATCGTTTTGGGCGTTATCCTCACCGTAATCAAATTTTAGGGCGAAGCTCAACGGTAGAAGAAATTGAATTTTTAAAACAACCAAATAGTCATTTTTAATCCTATTCATTTTCATCTAAACAGCTTATGCAGAAATATTTTGCATAATCTGTTTTAGTACCTTATCTAAATCATAATGACCCACAACAATCATCAACTTTTAGAAAACATAGCTGTGTTTAATAATGGTATTTTCAATCATTTCAGCATGTATGGACTTTAACTGCTGTTCACGCGAGTCAAAACTTGGAAAGAGCGGTATGCCCTTTCCAAGTAGAACAGGCATGATAAAAACTTCTAAGGTATTGAGTAGCTTCTGTTCAATAAAGGTATTCTGCAATTGTGTTCCACCGACAATCCAGACATTACCGTTATAATTCTGTTTAAGGTGCTCAACAAGTTCATCCACACCTAAGTTCCACCGCGAAAGCGAGGCATGAGTTAAAGCTAAATCAGGATTAGAAGTGACGATAAATCCTTTCTGGTCTGGATAAGGCCACGCCTCACCAAAAGAACAAATCACTTCATAGGTTTTACGCCCCATAATCACAATATCGATATCTTGGATAAAATCATCATATCCACAATCAATACTTTGAAATGGCGCTAAAAAATCTACAGAACCATCTAGTGTTGCAATATAGCCATCTGCGCTTGTTGCAATATAGCCTTTGATTTGAATACTCATTAATTTCTCTATAAACAAGGTCCATTTTTATTATGGATCAAATACGCATAATACTGGGCTTACTGTTTAAACTTTATGTGAACAACCATTTTCCCTGATCGATATCATCTTGAATTAACAAAATTCTTCTTGAAATTCATTGTCAGTCCATCAATTTAGAACAATATACAGAGGATTAAAAATTCATTAAATTCCATCCAGAAGAATGGAAAGGAGAGACACATGAACAAAGTACTCATTGGTCTGGTTATTGCGGTGGCACTCACCTTCACAGGTTGTGCAACGACCCCTAGCAAACCGCGTACCTTTGACCAGCTTGGACAATACACCACGGTACCTCTCAATGATCATAGCTATCGCATCAGTTTCCAAGGTAATAGCAATATGAGTTTTGGAACAGCTGAAGAAATTAATCTTGTCAAAGCTGCACAAACAACGCTTTTAAATGGATTTACTTACTTCAAGGTTTTAGATGACCCAAGCAATCGAACTCAGCAACCGCCTCGTAAAGCAGTAGTTTATCCGTCATCAAACTACTATCCATATGGCTGGGGCTATCGTCGTCATCCTGTGTTCTGGAATGACCCATTTTATGATATGCCACAAGTCGTGACCATTGACCCTGTTCAAATTTCCTATACGATAGAATGTTATAAAGATAAAAAATCATCGCCGAATGATGCATTTGACGCTCGTCTGATTTTGCAATCTTTAGGACAAAAATATGGTGTTAGTCCGACAGGACAAGTACTGCAACCACAGCCTGATGCGGTAACATCAACGAAATAAAAATGCAGAAATCTATTTAGGAAAATGAATGAGCGGAATTGAACAAAGTGAAGTTCTTAATGAAATTCCAAACTTAGATCGAAGCAAACGCTTTGCGACCATCGCCTTGGTGGTGGCTGTTGTCGCATGGTTTGCTTTGATCATTTCCGCCAAACTGATGCCTGAGTACGCTTGGTTTATTCATATTCTCATGCTGGGCGCTGAAGCTGGTGTGGTCGGTGGCTTAGCCGATTGGTATGCGATTACCGTATTGTTCCGTAATCCCTTTGGGAAAATTCCCATTCCTAAATTTCTAAAAGATCACACCGAAATCATTCCACGTAATAAAGCACGTATTGCGGAATCGATGGGTAAATTTGTCCAAGAGAATTTTCTATCTCCACAAATTGTTGAACGTAGTTTAAAAAGTATTGATCTTAGTTTTGCTGTCGGTCAATGGCTGGCCAATCCTAAAAATAACGGTCAAGTGGTGGACGTAATTCAGCAAACGGTTCCGAAAATTTTTGAATTTGTGGGGCAAGACCAAATTGGACGCTTTATTCAAAACAACAGTGTTCAATGGGTTCGAAATACTCGAATGAACCAATTGGCAAGTGAAATGTTGCGCGCAGTTTTAGAAAATGATTTTCATCAAGATGTATTACAACGTGGACTGGATATTGCCCATGAATGGATGATGACCCATCCTGAAAAAACCCGTGAAATCACTCAAACTATGTTTAAAGAGCTTGGTGTTTCCCGTCTTGCTAAAGGTGCCAGCTGGATTGGGATTGATGTTGAGCAACGGACCATTGATTCAGTGATTGAAAAAGTGGAATCCATGCTTGCTGATCACGAGCATCCTATTCGTCAAAAAATTGAAGAAGCTGCACATGAGCTTATGTTGCAATTGGCGGATAACAATAGTCATGCCAGCATAAGTTTAAATGAAACCAAGAATGCTCTTTTAGACAGCGAACCGGTACTCCACTTTATTACTGGTGCCGTGGTGATTTTATGTGATGCGGTTAAATCTGACTTGCTTAAAGCAGACTCGGGTATTGCCATGAATTTACGTATCGCCATTCAACAGCTTGGTGAAAACTTGATGCAAAATCAGTCTGTACGAGAATTATTGAATGATCGAATCAGCGGAATTGCCATCAATTTAAGTGACCAATATAGTGAGAAAGTGATTAAATTTATTAGTCAACGTATCCATGAATGGGACTCTACCGAAATGATCGCCAAGATTGAAAATGAGGTAGGTGGTGATTTACATATGATCCGTGTCAATGGTGTTGTAGTAGGCGCATTTATTGGTCTAAGTTTAGGTGTGATTCGTGCTGTGATTGATTTTGCGATTTAAGAATACAATAAAATGGATTCTATCTTAGGTATTTGGCTAATCGTGATGAATCATATTTAAATCATAAAAAAATGGGAGTCTAGCTCCCATTTTTTAGCACTGGACTTTTTATCAACTGTATCAATCAATCGCATAATTGATGGTCACGACAACACGCGCAATTTTATTAATGGTGGCTTTGTCATAAGCACCGCCATAATCGCTATCATCATCAGAACCACTTTCAGGTAAAATATAAAACGCGCCCTGACTTGCAGAACGCATCGCACCGACTTTTACCCCACCGACCTTTGCAAACTCATTGGCGCGACTATGCGCATTTTTAGTTGCATTGGCGATCAATGACATTTTTATTTCTTCCAGATTTGACACTAAATACTGCGGTTTCTGCTCGATGGATATGCCTTTTTCATCTAGTAAATAAGCATCTTTTGCTGCTTTTTCAATCTTTTGAATATCACGACTATCAATCACCAACGACTGCATTGCAGTATAACCTCTAAACTCACGGGTAACTTTCCCATCTCCCTGATTAACTTCCTCATAATAGGGTTGAGAGCTTTTATTACCCAATTTCATTTCTGTTGCCTTAAATCCACGCTCAACAAAGAAATCTTGTAACGCTTTTATTTCTTGATCCAACAATTGATAGGCGGCTGAAACACTGTCTGAAGCATGACTGGTTTGCAGATGAATTTCCCAGCGTGCTAAATCCGCTTGTATGGGTTTTTCAGCCAACCCTTTGACGACTATTGAATTTTTTTCTCCATTAAACTGCTTAAGTGCATAGCCCAAGACACTTGCGGAGATAATGAATCCTAAACTTAGAATGAGTGCAAAGACCCATAAAGTTTTATATGTGATTGATTTATTTTCCATTATTGTAGTATCGCTAAAATTATTATAAATAAGTTATAGTCAGGATCCTACCGCAAGTCAACTTACTTTGACTCTAGAACAACATCGCTTTAATGAACTTCACCCAACATACTCTGTAACAACATATTACCCCTCTCAAATCTAATTTCTCTATCTTAAATTCCTACAGCACCTCTCCCCCTAACCAATAGATTACTTAATCCTATTCAGCTCCTTAAAACGACCTGCTAAACTGCCACTAATACATTTATAAAATCAGTCTGGTCATGATCGAAATCCACTCCAAACTCCCTGCTCAAGGTGTCACCATTTTTAGCATCATGACCGCTATGGCACATCGTCTTAACGCCCTTAACCTGTCACAAGGTTTTCCAGACTTTGATGCACCACCAGCGTTGCTACAATCACTCAGCCAAGCTACATTAGATGGTTTTAACCAATACGCAGCAGGTGATGGTTTATTAGCCCTAAGAGAACAACTGGCTCAACTGTTTTTAAAACGTGATCAATTACAACTTGATCCAGTCACCGAAATCACCATCACTCCTGGGGCAACGATCGGGATTTTTAGTGCCATACAAGCTATCATTCATCAAGACGATGAAGTGATTATTTTTGATCCAAGCTATGACAGCTATGCTCCGAGCGTGCAATTGGTCGGTGGTAAAGCCATTCATATTCCACTCAATGCGCCTGAGTTTTCTGTGGATTGGAATCAAGTCAAATCTGCAATTACAGATAAAACCCGTATGGTCATTGTAAATACCCCACACAATCCAACTGGCGCGATTTGGTCTAAACAAGACTGGCTAAATTTAATTGAATTAATCCAAGATAAAAATATTATTGTGCTTTCAGACGAAGTCTATGAGCATTTGATTTATGACGGCGAAAAACATTATTCAGCATTGTCATTTCCTGAACTCAGAGAACGTAGTTTTGTGGTCGGTTCTTTTGGTAAAACTTTCCATGTAACAGGTTGGAAAACAGGTTATTGCATTGCGACACCCGAGCTCATGAAAGTATTCCGTCAAATTTATCAATTTGCCAACTTCTGTGGGGTAACACCCGTACAAATGGCGCTTGCCAATTTTATGCAACAGCATCCTGAACATATTGACGATCTATCAAGCTTCTATCAGCAAAAACGTGACCTGTTTATTTCAGGTATTGCGAATTCAAAATTCAGTTTAATTCCCTCTCAAGGCACATTCTTTCAAAATGTTGATTACAGCCAAATTCGCCCAGATTTAAATGATATCGATATGTGTAAATTCTTAGCGGAAGAACATAAAATTGTGGCGATTCCAGTTTCTGTTTTTTATAAGCAAGCCCCTGAAAATTTACGTTTAGTGCGTTTTTGTTTTGCCAAAAAGGAGCAAACTTTGATTCAGGCCTGTGAAATTTTAACCCAAATTTAATCCCAACCCATACAGATCATCTCTGTAAAATTAAAGCCTGAGTTACTCAAATACTCAGGCTTTTTTCTCAGCGTTTGTTATATTATCAATAAGATAAAGATACTCGAAATAGACAGTAGAATAAAAGATGCCAGCTCGTCCCGATATGCTTCACCAACCCAAATTCTGGAAGGTTTTTTTAATCTTCCTTGGTCCATTGATTCTAACCAATATTCTGCAAAACCTGTCTGGAACAATTAATACCATTTTTGTTGGGCAAATGCTGGGAGTAGAAGCGATTGCCGCAATTTCAGTATTTTTTCCGATCCTATTTTTATTGCTGGCTTTTGTGATTGGTCTATCTACAGGTGCGACTGTTCTAGTTGGACAAGCTTGGGGTGCTAAAGATATCGAAAAAGTGCGTACCATTGTTGGCGCATTGTTATTTATGACCCTCATTGGTGGATCAATCATTGCCTTTTTAGGGGTGTTTTTTGCCAAACAGATTCTATTGCTTTTGGGGATAGATCCCAAAATCATGCATCTTGCCCTGCCCTATGTTCAATGGATGTTAATGAGTAGTCCTTTTCTATTCATCTACATCACCTATACGTCTATTTTACGTGGTGTGGGTGACAGTACCACACCATTGATGGCTTCAAGTCTAACGATCATTGTTGGCGTCATTGTAACTCCAGCCTTGATTGGCGGTTATTTTGGGCTACCTAAGCTCGGCATTATTGCTCCAGCAATTGCCAGTGGCCTAGGCTTTATTTCAACTTTAGTTTTCCTTTATGTCTATTTGAATAAAAAAGATCATGCTTTAAGACCTGATGCAGCGTTAATCCAACATATCCGCTATCACCCTCAATTTAGTCGCAGTATCTTGCGCTTGGGTGTGCCGACAGGTATTCAAATGGTGACCAACTCGGTCGCAGGACTGGTGGTGATTGGACTGGTCAATCAACATGGCGCTCACGCAACAGCAGCATATGGTGCAGTCAACCAAGTCCTGAACTATATCCAATTCCCTGCTTTGTCGATTGCCATTGCTGGTTCTATCTTCGCAGCTCAAGCTATTGGTGCTGGGAAATCTGAACTACTGGCAAAAGTGACGCGAACAGCGCTGTTGAGTAATATCGTGATTACAGGTTCATTGGTACTCTTGGCCTATATTTGTTCAAAATATTTGATGGCGTTGTTTATTACAGATCCGTCTGTAATTGAGTTGGGTCAGCAATTACTATTTATCGTGTTGTGGTCAATTATATTTTTTGGAGCAAGTGCAATTTTTGCTTCGATCATGCGGGCCAGCGGAACTGTGACTGTGCCTATGATTTTTAATATTTTATCCATTCTGCTCATTGAAGTTCCGTGTGCCTACTTATTTAGTCAATGGTTTGGTTTACAAGGCATTTGGTATGCTCTTGCCCTGACCTTTTTCAGTCTATGTCTTATGCAAGGTCTTTATTACCAATTTGTCTGGAAAAAGAAAACCATTGAGATCTTAATTTAAACGAATGGATATTAAGTTGTTATTCAACCCATTATTTCTCAAAGTCTAAAATGAAAAAAACCGTCAGCTTGACGGTTTTTTAATATCAATCAACTATTTTGGTTCTAACTTTTTACTAAACTTAGTCGCAAAACCTGTAATTTTTTGATATCCAGTCGGTAAAATACGCTGAATTAAATCTAAGGTTTTTGCATCATTCCCAATAAGTAAACGGCGCTTGTCTTTCAATACAGCATCCAACATTTGTTGAGCAGCATCTTCTGGAGGCATACGCAATAATTTATTAAATGCTTTTGCTGATTTCTCAGGGTTCATCCCCAAAGAACGTAAGCTGTCATTCATACGCGCATCATTTGCAATATTGGTACGAATACCGCCAGGATGAACACATAGAGCAGATACGCCACACTTTTCAATGTCTAATTCTTGACGTAATGATTCAGTAAAACCACGTACCGCAAATTTAGATGCATTGTATGCAGACTGGGTCGGCTGAGCCGTTAAACCAAATAAGCTCGAAATGTTGATGATATGTCCATCACCTGTTTTCTTGATATAAGGCAAAAATTCTTTTGTTCCATAGACAACGCCCCAGAAATTGATATTCATAATCCATTCAAGTTCGTCATAAGATGCACCTTCTACGGTAGATCCTAAAGCTACACCAGCATTGTTAAAAATCATGTTTACAGAACCATGATTTTGCACAGTATCCTCAGCCCAAGCTCGCATTTCTTCAACTTTGGCAACATTCACTTTTTTTGAGGTCACACGGACATTATATGGTTTGACCAGTTCAACGGTTTCAGATAAACCTTTTTCATTCACATCACTAATGGATAAATGACAACCTGCTTTTGCCAATAAAATAGCAAGTTGTTGTCCCATACCAGAGCCAGCACCAGTAATTGCAGCGACTTTGTTTTTAAAATTTTTCATTGTCTATCCTTTTTTAAACCCGCACAAAGCATTCAGAGTGATGTGCAGCTCACTTGCTCAATATAATTTTGACAATCATTATTGTCAATATTATATTGTGATTTAACCGATGTTTTTTTATACAAAAATTCTAGAATAGGTTTCAATGGCTTTTATTGCTAAAATAAGCGCTTCTTTGTGACAATCAAATATGACACGAGTAATTTTTTACAATGAATGAACCACTTTCAACTGAAAAGAAAACTATAAATAAAGCAGTCAAAGAACGTCAATTTAAGGGTATGTCCTTATCTGAGCGAAAACTTGCACGTCGAGAAAAGTTGATCGAAGCAGGGATTGAAGCCTATGGCACGCATGGTTTTTTTTCTGTCACCGTTAAAGATATTTGTAATGAAGCGAAACTGACTGAACGTTATTTTTATGAGTCCTTCAAAAAAAGTGAAGAACTGTTCCAAGTCATCTTCCTACAACTGATTGAACAATTACAACAAACCGTAATGCAAGGGGTCATGCAAGCAGCACCTGATCCTAAAAATATGATCCGTGGTGGCTTAACTGCAATCTTTACCATGTTAAAAAATGATCCACGTGTGGCGCGTATTATTTATATTGACGCCATGCTGGTTCAAGAACTGCATAATCATGCCACAATCCATGAAACGATGGGCCGTTTTGACCGATTAATTCACTCCTTTGTTACCCTAATGATGCCGCATATTGAACGCAGTGAACAAGAAATTTCCTTGGTTGCCACAGGTTTAAATGGCTATGTGACTCAAATTGCGGTTCGCTGGGTCATGGGTGGATTTAAACAATCGCTTGAAGAAATTGTCTCAGCATGTGAAATTGTATTTGTATCGCTGATTGATTCATTTTCATCTCAATAAGATTGTTAGCTTAAATATTTTTGTCATCAAATCGTCATAAAAATGTCAAATATCTCATTTTTATTTTCAATTTAAATAAATTTCTTTTCATAAAATGGAAGATTTATTTAAAAATTTCATGGATTATTCATCATATCGACGATTATTTGTCACATTTTTTTGCAAAAATTCGTCAACATCTTCTTTTTGCAATGATACTGTCATAATTAATCTTTGTAATAAGCCTGTCATAAATAAAAGACGGTACACCGTTCATACATAGGATATTGCGTTGTGAAAGATGACTATATATTAATCGTCGATGACGAACTTCCGATTCGAGAAATGATTCATACCTCATTGGATATGGCAGGCTTTCAATGCTTGCAAGCTGAAGATGCAAAACAAGCCCATCAAATGATTGTTGACCAACGACCATCTTTGATTTTACTCGATTGGATGATGCCTGGCGGTGTGAGCGGTGTAGACTTATGTCGTCGCTTAAAACGTGATGAAAATTTGGCAGAAATTCCAGTCATCATGTTGACAGCACGCGGTGAAGAAGACCATAAAGTTCAAGGTCTTGATGCTGGTGCAGATGACTATATGACCAAACCATTCTCTACTCGTGAATTGGTTTCTCGTATCAAAGCAGTACTTCGTCGTGCCAATGCCCTGAGTGGCGAAAAAACCATTGATGCCAATGGATTAATTCTTGATCCAGTGAGCCAACGCGTCAGTTTTAGTGATAATATTTTGGAAATGGGTCCAACAGAATACCGATTATTGGCATTTTTTATGACTCATCCTGAACGTGCTTATACACGTGCCCAGTTACTCGATCAGGTCTGGGGTGGCAACGTGTATATTGAAGACCGTACGATTGACGTACACATCCGCCGCTTACGTAAAGTGCTTGAACCATATGGCGCCGATCGCTACGTACAAACTGTACGTGGAACGGGTTATCGTTTCTCTACCCGTGCAGATGTTGCCTTAGGTTAAGCATTCTCAAGGTAAATAATTTTCTATGTATGAACCCTACCCCGTCCCAGATCTTGCGCGAGAACATAAAAAATTTCGTTACAGTAGCTTGTGGGAATTTGCAAAACAAGATTTACGCCTGCTTGGTTTTTTACTCATCATTGGTGGATTTATTGGTTTAGGGATAGGGTATTTTTGGATTACTATTTCCATCGGTTTTGCGGTTTTTTTCCTATTTCAATTACGCTCTTTATACTTGGTGAATGAATGGATTTCGAATCGTCCTTACGATTCTCCGCCCAATTTAGAGGGTATTTGGGGAGCGCTATTGTTTAATGTTTATCGCGCACAACGCCAAGAACGTGTGGTTCAGGCTGAAATGGTCGGCTTGATTGACCGTGCCCAATCTTCACTGATTGCTTTGGCCGAAGCTGTTGTTTTAACGGATGAATTACATCAGATTGAATGGTGGAATCCTGCGGCAGAAAGACTGTTGGGCATTCAACCTCTAGATCGTGGGCGTAATATCTTGACCATTATCCGCCAGCCGAGCTTTATTGAATATTTTAATAATATCGACCAATCTCCAGATGGCATTAAAATAAAATCTTCTGTTTATGAAGAGCATTATGTACAGATTAAACTCACACGTTTTGGCAGTGAAAGCCGTTTGCTCGTCGCTTACGATGTGACACGTGTACATAATCTAGAACAGATGCGCAAAGACTTTGTCGACAATATTTCACATGAACTGCGTACACCACTCACTGTACTCAGTGGTTATATCGAAACATTTACCGACCAAGAGGATTTAAATCCGCGCTGGAAACGAGCATTTGAACAGATGCAATCGCAAACACGTCGTATGAATGCGTTGGTCAATGACTTACTCTTGCTTTCACGTTTGGAAGGTAATAAACAAGTCGCAAAAAATCAAATCATCGATATGCCGAATTTGATGAATCAGCTTTTTGATGATGCACAAGCCTACAATGTTGATTATGGACATACTTTAAACTTAGATATCGACAGCCATTGTGACCTGATTGGTTCCGATGCAGAACTTGCCAGTGCGTTTAGTAATTTAATTACCAATGCGATTAAATACACTCCAAAAGGTGGCACCGTTACAATCGGCTGGCATGATGACAGTGAACATGGTTATTTTACCGTTGAAGATACCGGGATCGGGATTGACCCAAAACATATTCCACGTTTAACTGAACGCTTTTATCGCGTAGACAGTGCACGAAGCCGTCAAACGGGTGGAACAGGTTTAGGGCTAGCTATTGTGAAGCATGTTTTAATGCAACATAATGCTTACTTAGAAATTGATTCTAAAGAAAATCAAGGGTCTATTTTTAGAGTGGTTTTTCCCAAAGAGCGCCTTGATTTTGCAGGTTAATATTTGTTTTTTGATTAATTCTAATGAAACTATTTTTAGATTGTGAATTTAATGGCTTTGGCGGTGAATTAATTTCACTGGCATTGGTTGACGAGAATAATCAGCATTTTTATGAAGTTTTAGAATGCTTAGACCCAATTACTTGGGTTAAAGACCATGTCATGCCTCGTTTAAATCGAAAACCGATTCCCTTAGCGCAATTTCAAAGTCGCTTACAGATTCATTTATCTCGATATACAAGTCTTGAAATTGTGGCAGATTGGCCTGAAGACTTTGCCTTATTTACCCGTAGTCTTATGCTTTCAGCTGGGAAATGTATCCAAACACCTCCGCTCACCATGCAGTTATGGATGCAGGATCCAATCGAAACCCATGTTGCCTCTGAAAATCCACACAATGCATTAGCAGATGCACACGCTTTAAAGCTGTCTTATTTCAATGCCTATCATCTTTGATTTATTCTAAAAATAAAACCAATTTATATAACGGGCTCTTTAAATTGCGACTTATACCGGAATTCTTACATTAATTTTCTAAGAAATTCTTCATTATATCGTTATATTCATGCACTTATTTAAGATGCTATAAGGCTTTAGACTCGGTGACTCTCTACAACAGAAAGTACACCTCATGATAGAATAAGCAAATTAAACGGTATGCCCTAAAGCTTCACCCATCACTACAATAGAATTAGCTTTAAACTGTTCATCCCAAGTAATTTTATTCTGTTCAAACAATATAACTGCGGTTGAACCTAAATAAAAACGTCCAAGCTCAGCACCCTTTTCTAAGGCCAAATCGTGCTGGTTTAACTCTAAACGCCCTGTTGGTTTTACTTTACCAGTTGCCACAGTTTCAATTCCTGCAACAATCATTGCCCCCACTAGAACAACGGCCATACGTCCTAATTCGGTATCAAATAAACATACCATACGCTCATTACGCGCAAATAAACCTGGAATATTCTCTGCTGTAGTTTGGTTTACAGAAAATAATTCACCGGGGATATACAAAGTTTCTGTCAACGTTCCTGCAAATGGCATATGAACACGGTGATAATCACGTGGTGATAAATAAACCGTGGCAAATTCACCATTGATAAATGGTGTAGCCAATTGTGGGTCGCCAATCAGTTTGTCTACAGAAAAACTTTGGCCTTTGGCCTGAAATACATCACCATCTTTAATTTTACCCAACTGAGAAATTGCACCATCTGCTGGAGAGACAATACTGGTCTGATCTGCATCTATCTCTCGCACACCATCTTTTAAAGCACGGGTAAAAAATTCATTGAATGATTTATATTTTAAAGCATCACTTTGCTCAGCAATAGAAAGGTCTATCCCATACTGGGCTTTAAATGCTTGAATCGCTATATTTTTAACAATTGGATTTTCACTGGCTGCAACTTTACCAACAACTCGACTGAGTTGTTGTTGTGGAATGACTTTTTGTGCTTGGATAAAAATTTGTTTTTTTAACGCTGATGTAAGACTCACGCAGGTGATTCTCCAGTAATAATTGGACTATCGAGGCGATTGCCCCACTCGCTCCACGCACCATCATAGGCTTGAATATTCCAATTCAATAACCGCCCCAAGATATAAGCCAAACCAGAACGATGATGTGACTGACAGTACACCACCACAGGCTGGTCAAATTGAAAGCCTAATTGTTCTAGACGTTGTTGCGTGCGTTCAAGAGGATGCAATTTTAAATGATTTTGACGATTAATTGCAGTACTCCATTCAAAATGTTGTGCATTTGGAATGTGACCGCCGCCTCGCGCTGCCAACCGCTGTCCCGTATACTCTTCTGAAGTTCGACAATCCCAAACTTGAATCGCTTGCTGCTCAACCTTTTGCAACAATTGAGCATATTCAATCCGGTGCTGATCAAGATGTTGTAAATTGACCGTAACCAAGGCTTCAACTTTGCTAAAGCTTTCCGCTTCCGCCGAAGTCGGATAGCCTGCTGCTAGCCACGCATGAATTCCACCATTGAGTAAGCTGGTATTATAAAAACCAAGGCAATGTAAATTCCAGATCAAACGCCCAGCCCAAGCACCACCTTCATCATCATAGACCACGACATGATGTTCTGGAGAGATGTTCAAATAGCCAATCAGCGCTTTTAAACCATCCTCATCAGGCAATAACCCTGAAGCTTGTTCTTCCTGTCGCACCAGCAGTTGCGGTTTAACATGCAATGCATGTGGAATATGTAATTGATCATACACAGAGCTACGACTTAGATCGACAATACGAATTTTGTCATGCCCTAAAAATGGCACAAGTTGTTCTGCTTCTATGAGTAATTCGAAGTTAAAGGCTGATGTAGTCATACGTTTTTCTATTTTAAGACCTTGAGCACAAATGATCTTAGCACAGTGTTTTTTACCAATATGCTGATTTTTCACATTCTTTTAGCAAAAATTCAGATATCAATTTTCACTGCTTCGACAACTTCAGGTATTTCAAAGACCTGTCGTAAGTATGCTAAGAAAGTATCGTTGTCTGTCATGGTTTTTCCGGGACTATCTGAAATTTTTGCCACTGATTGACCGTTACATTCCACCAGTTTTAACACGATATTGAGTGGGGTTTGCCCCATATCATTGGTCAAATTCGTACCAATACCAAAACTGACTTGAAAGCGATCTTTAAAGTATTGATACAACGCCCACGCACGCTCTATATCTAATCCATCACTAAACGTCAGCATCTTGGTTTTGGT
Source organism: Acinetobacter legionensis (assembly GCF_048551735.1). Classification (NCBI taxonomy): domain Bacteria; kingdom Pseudomonadati; phylum Pseudomonadota; class Gammaproteobacteria; order Moraxellales; family Moraxellaceae; genus Acinetobacter; species Acinetobacter legionensis. The sequence goes on along the minus strand of NZ_JBIMBV010000016.1, from coordinate 78,391 downwards.
ATCAATTTTTAGTTTTCGGTAGTGTTGATAAGCTTTATCACCCCATTCAAATGGGTCACCACTGTCATGACGTAAGCCATCAAATAGCTTGGCAAAATACAAATCAAAATCTTGTAAGAATGCATCCATACCAACCACATCGGTCAAGGCAATGCCCAAATCGCCACGATACTCTTGTACCCATGTTTCTAAAGCAGCTTTTTGAAAATCTCTTAAGCGGACATCTAGCGCTTGGAATGCTTGTAGAAACTCATGTGCCATGGTTCCAATTGGATGAATATTTAATTCTTTTGCCAAGAGGACATTACTGGTACCTCTAAATACATTGGGTACAGCTGCATGGAAGGTCTGGATCACATGTCTTTGCCAATCTAGACTATAGCGACGGCGAGTACCAAAATCTGAAACTAAAAAGGGAGGAGCTTGTGTGCCTTGTTGTTGTTCAAATTTCTTTAATAATTCAACTTTGGCTTGTAGACGACGTTCACCTTCAACATAAATGTCATCATTACGAATCCGGCTAAAATAAAGTTCATTGACAATCGCCAGAACAAAAATTTCAAACATCATCGCCTGAACCATTGGGCCTTCAACCCAAATGTCTAAACGACCTTGTTCATCAATACCCGCTTTAATAAAACGACGTTTCAGTTGGAATAATTCTAAATAGTCGACAAAATCACTTTTGATAAAACGCATACTGCGTAAATATTGCAATTCATCTTCTTGGAATTTGAGTAAGCAGAGATGATCGAGCTGCTCGTTCAAATCATCCAGAATATCCGTCAGGGGATAAACCGTAGCATCTAGATTACGACAGCGAAAATGATACACACTGTGCGTTTGTGGAAATTTATGTAGCACCACTTGTAACATGGTAAATTTATATAAATCTGTATCGAGCAAGGATTGGATGATTGGCGCCATATCTATTTTAATTTCGCTATGCTGTTTTTATTAAAGCATATTTTTCACTGAGATAACGTAATCATTTATAAGTGATGAACTATATTTTCAGTTAAGCTCAACATAAATCTCGGCATATTTGTTTTTTTAATTTATCTATTTATATTAGAATGCCATAAATTCTATTTTTATTCAAAAGCTTACCAATAGATTCAGCTCTACATCAATGACTTGCTCACATCATCTTACTGAGTTTTCCCTGTTAGAATAGGCTTATCATATTTTAGTCTTATTGTTTATATGCGCGCATTATTACAAAGAGTGTTAGAAGCCAAAGTCGTTGTTGAGGGTGAAACCACTGGAGAAATTCAAAAAGGAATTTTGGTTTTTCTAGGCTTAGCTAAGGATGACAATTTTGAAAAAGGTCAAAAATTAATTGATAAAATTTTGAAATATCGTTTTTTTGATGATGAGCAAGGCAAAATGGGGTGGAACGTCAGCCAAGCCAATGGCGGGATTTTATTGGTTTCTCAATTCACATTAATGGCACAAACGCAAAAAGGCTTGCGTCCAGACTTTGGACCAGCCATGCCGCCCACTGAAGCTCAAGCGCTTTATCAACAATTGGTTGATTATGCTCGATCACAATTTAAAAACGTTGAAACAGGTATTTTCGCAGCAGATATGAAAGTTCATTTGGTCAATGATGGACCAGTGACCTTTAACTTGGAAGTTGAATAATTAGAAGTTGAATAATCAAAATCTTGATCTTAATGGCAATGTTTAAATCTTAAAAAGCCCGATCAGATCGGACTTTTTAAGATTATCGATTCGCTTAGCGTCCAGTCTTCTCTTTTAAGAATTGACGTGCCAATTTAATTTTGTCTTTTACTGGTTTGGGAACTTTTGGTGGAATCAGCTTAGCAACTTGGTTAAACCAGACTAGCAAACTGAAATCTCCTTCCATTTTGATGCTGCCGTTTTGCATACCCGTCATAAAAGCTGTTGGATCGCCTTTTACTAAAGTTTTTACACCTTGCTCACTGTCAGCAAACTGTAAAACAAAATCAGCTTTTTGTTCAGCACCTGAAACGGTATCAATTTGACCATTGTTCACAATAATTTGGCGTGCCACGCCCAAGTCGGTACCAATCTGAATACGGAACTGACGATCATGAGTCAATTCAATAAATTTTGGACTGGTACGAGCCAATTGTTTCATACGAAGTGCTAAACCCAATACAAGCAAATCCAGTGGATCTGTACTTGCATCAACGATTGGTAACTTCACAACTGGAATTGCAGAAAGTTTCATGACATTTAAGCCTGTTGTTTTTTAAATTAGATTCGAATTTGCTCATCCTAACATAACTGTCATTGCGTAGACATGGCTTTCAGAGCAAAGTATAAACTGAAAAAAAGGTATACCATTATGATATACCTTGGAATGTCTAAATTGATTTTTTTCGTGTAATTAAAGTCACTATTGTTATCTTAGCGTTCATATTGACTGAAGTTTTCACTCAAAACTTATTCATCTTCATAGACTGGTGTATGTTCAATATATTGACGATTTGCCAATGCTTTTTGTGCACGGCTATCTTCACGTAATAAAAGTGCAATCAATGCAGACATCGCCAACATAATCGCGGTTAAATAGCTATATGCGACCGAAATATCAAAGATGTTCTGTACACTATAACGCATTGCTTCCAAGATGCCCCAGAAGATCATGCCTGCAAACATAAACCCTAACCAATGACGATAAGGGGAAAAGAAAACGGTAGCCAACGCTGCAGCAATTAGACCGAATCCAATCAATGTTGCAAATGTTGTTGATACCATAACAACCTCCGTCAAAATGATGCCTTTTAAAAAAACCGTTTAAATAGGTGTTTCACAACAATTTCAAGCTTTATAATTTTTCTTAAATCACCTTATAGAAGCTTATGCATTGCATTATGTATAGTTTTTATGAGAAGGAAAGAGCTGTTTTCTGGTTAAACGACACACTTTGTCGCCACATTCATTTGTCATTACATTTTTTAAGAATCCTGTTTTTCTCACAATCTATTTACCATCAATCATGCAGTGTCATTACAAAAAAATACATACAGCTTTTAATACTAGAAAATCTTTTTTTAAGTTCTAAAACCAATAGTTTGATCAAGTTGTTTTATTGACCACTAATCACAGCAAAGTAATTCATTTTCAAATAAAAAATAGCGACTTAAAGTCGCTATTTGTCATGATTCTGCAATATAATCCAAGTCATTTAAGCACGTGATAAATCTTTATCATGCACACCTAAAAGATAAAGCACACCATCTAGACCTACGCTTGAAATGGCTTGATTGGCATTTTGACGAACCACAGGTTTAGCACGGAAAGCCACACCGAGCCCAGCAATTGAAAGCATTGGTAAATCATTTGCACCATCTCCAACCGCAATCGCTTGCTCAGGTGAAATCCCCATTTTCCCAACCAACTCAGTCAATAAATACGCTTTGCGTGCACCATCAACGATATGCCCTTTAACCTCACCTGTCACAACACCATTTTCAACATCAAGAATATTGGCATGCACTTCATCAATGCCCAGTTTTTCTTGAAGAAATTCAGCAAAGTACTGAAATCCCCCAGATAAAATCGCAGTTTTATAACCCAATGATTTTAGTGTCGAGATTAAACGCTCAGCACCTTCTGTCACGGTTAATCGCTCAGCAATTTGTGGCAATACTTTGGCATCAAGGCCTTTCAGTAATGCAACCCGTGCACGGAAACTTTGTTGAAAATCTAACTCCCCTTGCATTGCACGTTCAGTGATTTCAGCGACTTTATCGCCCACCCCTGCTTCTTTGGCAAGTTCGTCAATTACTTCTTGCTCAATCAAAGTCGAGTCCATATCGAAACAAACTAAGCGGCGATTACGGCGGTAGGCATTGTCTTCTTGTACAGCAACATCAATATTTAATTCAGCAGAAAGCCGTAAACATGCGGCACGCATCGCCTGTGCATCAAGCATTTGCCCACTCAAGCCAAATTGAACACATGAACGCTTCAGTCCATCTTGGCCTCCGTTACGCTCGGGACGACCCGATAAACGAGTTACGGTTTCAATGTTAAAACCTTGACTTGAAACAATATTGGTCACCGCTTGCAGATGTTCGGCTGTGAGCTCTGGTGCTAAAGCGGTCACGATATAACGTGTACGCCCACCTTCACTCACCCATTGGTCATATTCTGCGCCTGAAATCGGCTTAAAACGAACTGTTAAACCAATATCATGTGCTAAAATAAGGATGTCTTTCATGGCTAAAGCTGTTGCAGTTTGATCGTTTGACGACACTACAATACCTAAAGTCAATTGATTATGGATGACCGCCTGCCCTACATCTAATATTTGCAAAGAATGTACGGACAACACTTGCATTAATCGAGTAAACTGATTGGGTTGGTCAGGTCCTAAAAATGAAATAAGAATGATTTCTCGCATGAATTGACTCGGGTCTGAGCTACAACAATTGGAAGAATCATAATCGAAATCGAAATTTTTTGCTTTGGAAGTTTACGTTGAATGCGCCAAGACAAGGGCTATTTGCTAGCCTACTTATTGTAAGTTTTGCATTTCATACCTTTTTATTGGTAGTTGCAACAACACATCAATTAAATGAAAACCGTGCCAGCCAAGGCCAACTCATGACCAGTCAATTGGTCACGGACAGCCTGTCTGAACTCGAACCCGCAAATACTGTGTCATTGGCGCTATTGGCAAATCGCTATGCGACCAATCCAAGTGTGGCTTCGATTCGAATACTTGATGCGAAAAAACAAGTGTTGGCAACCAGTGGTATGGCAAAAACTCGTCAAGGTGAAGTGTTTGTTCGTGATGCATTACAGAACGAGAAAAAAGTTGGCACAATTGAAATTACCTTGATCAAGCCAAGTATTGGTGAAATTTTACGTACCCAATGGCTGGCTATTTTAGTGTCATTATTGATTCATGCCTTTTTATGGCTGGCCTATCGTGCCATCGCTCGCCCAACACGTAGTGAATATTTGGCTCGTATCAACAATGAAGCCCGTTTAAAACACGAAATTCAACAATTGACAGAAGCACTTGAAGCTGAGAAAGCCAATCGCACGATTGCGATTGCGCAAGCTCAACAACAAGCACAAGCCAAAGCAAAACCTGAACCCAAAACACCTGTAACCACGACACTGGAAAATGACCAAGAGATTTTGGCGCTGAATATTCAGTACTATGATCCAAAGCAACTGATGAATACGGTCAACCAATCGGTTTCACTGCCTTATTTTAATTTATGTCAGATTTTTCTTAATAAAAGTATTGAACTTTGCGCACAGCATTTCAAATTGAATGCAAAAGCTTTCACCATTCATCAAGAATTTAATCAGAATGGTGCAATCCTGAGTATTGATGCTGAAAAACCCAATGCAGCACAATCTATATTAATGGTTGGTTCGGTATTTCAATTATTGTCAGAAGTTCTGTATAAACGTTACCGTGAAGATAAGCGCTTTGTTTTACAGACGCGTTGTGCGATCACCACCTCAGTAGAGGCAATGCAACTTGATGCGTCTCAAGCGGCTGAGCGCTTGGTGAACCATTTAATTGCCAAAGAAATGGCATTGTATTTAAGTAATGATCAGCTCAAGCATATTGGTGATTGTTATCAATTGGTTGCCTTACCAAATCCAACCAATGTGTTGACTCGTCATTCATTTATGATCAATGGTATGAATAATGACTGTGCTGAAATTGCACAAAATATTCGTACTGAGATTTTAAAAGGAAAGAAAAATACACCAAACTCTGAAGTAATCTCAGAGAATTAAGTATTTACCATCTATCAAGCCCTCCTCTTTTTTAAAGTGTGAGGGTTTTTCTTTTATTACGCTCAATTTCCGATAAGTTCATCTTATTTTTTTCGAAATGAGTGTCTGATCTTTATACTAAATCACGATAAATCATTTTTCTTCTCTTTTCATTGCCCTACAAGCTTGTGTATAACTATCTATCTCAAAGGAAGATGATAAGCATAGGCAAAATACGTAAAAACACGTTAGACTATGCTCCGAATATATTCAATGAAAATGTCATACGACAGAACAAAAAGGTGAAGGTTGATGCCGCTCAATACTGTTGAAGAGCTTGTAGCAGATATCCGTGCAGGTAAAATGGTTATCCTCATGGATGACGAGGATCGTGAAAATGAAGGCGATTTAGTCATTGCTGCAACACACGTACGCCCTGAAGACATCAACTTTATGATCACCCATGCTCGTGGTCTTGTATGCCTAACACTAAGTCGTGACCGCTGTAAGCAACTCGATCTACCATTAATGGTCGACCATAATGGCGCACAACACAGTACAAATTTCACGCTTTCTATTGAAGCTGCAAATGGTATTACCACGGGTATTTCTGCCGCAGAACGTGCCCATACCATACAAACTGCAGTTGCTGCTCATGCCAAACCTGCTGATATAGTACAACCTGGGCATATCTTCCCATTGATGGCACAACCAGGTGGTGTATTACACCGTGCTGGACATACTGAAGCTGGCTGTGACTTATCTCGTTTAGCGGGTTTAGAGCCGGCATCTGTGATTTGTGAAATTATCAATGAAGATGGCACGATGGCACGTCGTCCAGATCTTGAAGTATTTGCTGAAAAACATGGCTTAAAAATTGGTACAATTGCTGATCTGATTCATTATCGTATGACCAATGAACAAACAGTAGAACGATTGGATCAACAAAGCATAGATACTGAATACGGTACCTTTGATTTATACCGTTACCGTGAAATTGGTAATCCAGACATTCATTTGGCTTTGGTTAAAGGTGAACCGCAACAAGGTGTGACAACTGTCCGCGTACATGGTTTCAACCCTGTACGTGATTTATTGAAACTTAATAAAAAAGATGGTGAGCCTGCTTGGAACCTAGATAAAGCACTCAAAACAATTGCTGAGAGTGATCGAGGGGTTTTGGTCTGGATTGGTCAACGTCATCTATCTGACTTAGGCCCTGCTTTAGCAGAACTTGGTAAGCCAAAACCAACAAAATCAAATGCCGCACTTTCACAGCAATATCAAACGATTGGTGTTGGTGCACAAATTTTACGTGATCTCGGTGTTGAAAAGATGAAACTTCTTAGCTCACCATTACGTTTTAATGCATTATCAGGTTTTAATTTAGAAGTGGTGGAATACATCACTGCTGACCAAAAAACCGGTCAATAATTTTTAATCAGATGGCTTGTATTACTCAATTAGGTTTCTAGTTGGGAAATAAAAGCAGTCTGTACAACCACTTATCTGTTAAATTATCGAGGTTGCCATGGCGATTCGCCGAATTGAAGGTTTATTACATCTCGCGAGCGAAGACCGTTACGCGATTTTAGTTGGTCGTTTTAACAGCTTTGTTGTTGAACATTTATTAGAAGGTGCAATTGATACATTGCATCGTCATGGTGTAAGCGACGATAATATCACTGTCGTTCATGCACCGGGCGCATGGGAACTTCCAGTTGTGGCTAAAAAATTAGCAGCTTCTGGTAAATTCGATGCAGTGATCGCACTTGGCGCAGTGATTCGTGGTAGTACGCCACATTTCGACTTCGTTGCAGGTGAATGTGCCAAAGGTTTAGGTGTAGTTGGTTTAGATACTGGCCTACCTGTGATCAATGGTGTATTGACTACGGACAGTATTGAACAGGCGATTGAACGCTCTGGTACAAAAGCAGGTAATAAAGGTGGTGAAGCTGCCCTTACTGCTATTGAAATGGTTAACCTGTTAAAGGCAATTTAAAGCATGTCGCAAACACTCCAAGCTACTTATGCAGCAAAACGTAAAGCACGTCGCTTTGCTGTACAAGGGATTTATGAATGGCAAATGAGCCACAACCCAGTGCATGAAATTGAAGCACGTACACGTGTTGAAAACGCAATGCATAAAGTGGATCTCGGCTATTATCATGAGTTGCTCACAGCCGTGATCGCAAACCATGAAGCATTGGATGCTTTACTTGTTCCTGTTCTAGATCGTGAACTGAGTGCATTAGACGGTGTAGAACTTGCTACATTACGTTTGGGTGCATACGAACTCAAAGACCATCTTGAAGTCCCTTATCGAGTTGTACTCGATGAAGCCATTGAGCTGGCAAAACACTTTGGTGGTGCTGACAGTCATAAATACATCAATGGTGTATTAGATCGTTTAGCAACAAGCCTGCGTGAAGCAGAAAAGCAACAAAGCAAATAAGTTGTTTTTACATGGCTGAGTTTTCAATTATTGAGACCTATTTCAATCGTCAGCAGCAAACTGATGTTGATTTAGGCGTCGGTGACGACTCAGCGCTGCTTTCCCCACCTTTAAATCATCAATTGGTGATTTGCACAGATACGCTTGTCGCTGGTCGACATTTTCCGCTAGAAGCCTCTCCACATGCCATTGGCTGGAAATCTGTTGCTGTTAATCTTTCAGATATTGCTGCAATGGGTGCAAAACCCCACAGTATTTTACTCGCATTGAGCCTATCCCAAATTGATCATGACTGGCTAAAACAATTTAGTCAGGGTTTATATGATTGTTGCGATCAATTTGGCGTACGTTTAATTGGCGGTGATACCACGCAAAGTCCACATCTTACCATTACCGTCACTGCACTGGGCTGGATTGAAACAGGCAAAGCCATTACCCGTTCTGGCGCGCAAGTCAATGATTTAATTGTAGTCAGTGGCTCGATTGGTGATGCCGCTTTTGGATTAAAGCATTTAGGACATCCCCTACAACAACGTCTAGATTACCCAACACCGCGCTGCGAATTAGGCGCTATGTTGAATGACTTGGCATCCAGTATGATTGATGTTTCAGATGGGCTTGCTCAAGATCTGGGGCATATATTAGATGCCTCGGGTGTCGGTGCAAAAATAGATTTAAATCAACTCCCAATTCATCCAGCTTTAAAGCAGCTCAGCAACAATGAGCAATGGAAATATGCTTTAGCGGGCGGAGATGATTATGAGTTATGCTTTACAATAACTATGCAAAATTATGCTAAACTTTTGCAATTAAAACCAAATGTAACCACTACAATCATCGGCCAAGTTACACAAAAATCTGGGATTGTATTTGAGAAAGATGGCTTAGACCATCCACTTCAACTTCAAGGGTACCAACACTTTGCATAAACCTCCGATTGTCTTTAAAAGTATGACATGGGCTGAACGCTTTATTGTGTTCTGTGGTGTAGGCTTTGGTTCAGGCTTAGCGCCTAAAGCACCAGGTACATTTGGCTCAGCATTTGCGCTTTTGTTTATTCCGATTTGGCTTGCAATTGGTTTTTATGGCTCCATATTGGCCATCATAATCATGTCATTGGTCGGTATTTGGATTTGTGGGAAAACCGCAGATATTATCCATGTGCATGATGATGGGCGCATTGTTTGGGATGAGTTTGCTGGGCAATCAATCACCTTCCTGCCTTTAATTTATTTAGGACAAATGAATTGGATTTGGACACTGGTTGGATTTGCACTGTTCCGTTTATTTGATGTCTGGAAACCATGGCCTATTCGTGTCATTGACCAAAAAGTCGATGGTGGCTTTGGGATCATGCTTGACGATATTATTGCAGGCCTCTGGGCAGCAATATGTATCGTGATTTATTTATATTTTAAAATGGCTTAAGCCAGATCTGTTAGGTGTGATATGTCTACAACTGTGATCATTCTTGCTGCAGGTAAAGGAACACGTATGCGTTCTAGTTTACCCAAGGTACTCCAACCTTTAGCAGGACGCCCACTACTCGGTCATGTGATTGAAACAGCAAAACAATTACAAGCAAAAAATATCATTACAATCTTTGGTCACGGTGGTGATCTGGTTAAAAATGCATTTGCACATGAAAATATTCAATGGGTAGAGCAAACAGAACAACTCGGTACTGGTCATGCAGTTAAAGTGACTTTGCCGGTTTTGCCCCAAGACGGCATTTCTTTGATTCTTTCTGGTGATGTGCCTTGCGTACAACAAAGTACCCTACAACGTTTGGTTGATGTATCTAGTCAAACAGGTATTGGTCTAGTCACATTAACGCTTGAAGATTCTACAGGCTATGGTCGCATCGTACGTAAGGATGAAAAAATCCAAGCGATTGTTGAACATAAAGATGCTTCTGATGAACAACGTCAAATTAAAGAAATCAACACAGGTATTTACTGTGTTAGCAATGCCAAATTACATGAATGGTTACCGAAACTCAGCAATGACAATGCTCAAGGCGAGTACTACCTCACTGATATCGTGGCAATGGCTTTAGCTGATGGTATGGAAATCGCATCCATTCAACCAGAATTAGCTTTTGAGGTTGAAGGTGTGAATGATCGTATTCAACTTGCAGCATTAGAGCGAGAATTCCAAAACTATCAAGCTAAATCACTGATGCAGCAAGGCGTGCATCTGATTGACCCTTCACGCTTTGATTTACGTGGTCAACTCACGGCGGGTACGGATGTTCGTATTGATATTAATGTGATTATTGAAGGTCGATGTACTTTCGGAAATGGCGTTGAAATTGGTGCAGGATGTATTATTAAAAATACCCAAATTGCGGCAGGAACCAAAGTTCAACCTTATAGTGTTTTTGAAGATGCGATAATTGGTGCCGATGTACACATTGGTCCTTTTGCACGATTACGTCCAGGTGCAAAATTAGCAGATGAAGTTCATATCGGTAACTTTGTTGAAGTGAAAAACTCTTCTGTTGGTCTAGGTTCAAAAGCCAATCATTTCACCTATTTAGGCGATGCAGAAATTGGTGCGGGTTCAAATATCGGTGCAGGTACAATTACCTGTAATTATGATGGTGCCAATAAACACAAAACCATCATTGGTGATAATGCCTTTATTGGAACCAACAACTCACTGGTTGCACCGATTAAAATTGGTCATGGCGCAACCACAGGTGCGGGTTCAGTGATTACCCATGATGTAGCAGACAACAGTCTTGCATTTGAACGTGCAAAACAAATTTCGAAAGAAAATTATCAACGTCCCCAAAAGGTCAAGAAATAAGAGGATATTATTATGTGCGGTATTGTTGGTGGCGTTGCTGAACGAAGCATTACAAATATTTTAATTGAAGGCCTAAAACGTCTTGAATATCGTGGTTATGACTCTGCGGGTGTTGCACTGGTTGATCAAGGGCAAATCTTACGTGAACGTCGTGTCGGTAAAGTTGCAAATTTAGAAGGTGCGGTTGCAGAGTCTAATATTTTAGGTTCTGTGGGTATCGCACACACACGTTGGGCAACCCATGGTAAACCAACTGAAAACAATGCCCATCCGCATATTTCTGGGCATGTTGCAGTGGTACATAACGGTATTATTGAAAATTACCAAGAGCTTAAAGATGATCTTGAAGCTTTGGGTTATGTGTTTACATCTCAAACAGATACTGAAGTCGTTGCTCACTTAATTACTGAAGCACTGAAATCATCACCCAATCTATTAAAAGCTGTTGAAGAAATCGTACCTCAACTGAAAGGTGCTTATGCACTGGGGATTGTGCATACCGATTACCCAAACGAATTAATTGCTGTTCGTGAAGGTTCACCTTTAGTCATTGGTGTCGGTATTGGTGAGAACTTTATTAGTTCAGACCAATTGGCACTGTTACCTGTGACCAACCGTTTTATCTATCTTGAAGAAGGTGATATTGCGCGTTTAACTCGTGAAACGATTGAAGTTTTTGTCAATGACCAATTGGTTGATCGTCCGGTGAAAGAGCTGGATGCAACCGTGAGTAATGCCTCTAAAGGTGAGTATAAACACTACATGCTCAAAGAAATTTTTGAGCAACCTGAAGCAATTCAACAAACGATCTCTCAAGCTTTAAATGGCAATACACTACGAGAAGACTTTTTACAAAATGCTGAAATAGATTTTAAAAATGTTCAGCAAGTTCAAGTGCTTGCATGTGGTACCAGCTACCATGCTGGAATGATTGCAAAATATTGGTTTGAACAACTGATTGATCTGCCTTGCCAAGTCGAAATTGCCAGTGAATTCCGTTATCGCTCGCCTGTGATTGTAGATAACACCTTGTATGTTTGTATTTCCCAATCAGGTGAAACTGCGGATACCTTGGCTGCATTACGTGATACACAAAAGCGTGCTAAAGCAAAAGGCTCAAATATCTATACTATGACGATTTGTAATGTCGCGACCTCATCTATGGTTCGTGAAACAAATCATCATTTATTAACCCTAGCTGGTCCTGAAATTGGGGTGGCATCAACCAAAGCGTTTACCACACAGCTTGCGGCTTTAATGTTATTGACCCTTAAACTTGGTCAGGTTAAGCAAACCATTTCAGCTGAACATATTGATGAAATCACTTCTGCGTTGTGGCATATTCCTAAAGTCATTTTAGATACCTTACAAAATGATGCAGAAATTTTACGTTTGTCTGTTCTGTTTAAAGAAAAACAGCATTGCTTGTTCTTGGGTCGCGGTACAGAATTCCCAATTGCGCTTGAAGGTGCATTAAAACTTAAAGAAATTTCATATATTCATGCCGAAGGTTATGCTGCGGGTGAATTGAAACATGGCCCATTGGCTTTGGTCGACAATGATATGCCTGTGGTGATTCTTGCACCGAATGATGAAATGCTGGATAAACTTAAATCCAATATGGAAGAAGTCCAAGCACGTGGTGGTGAACTGTTTGTTTTTGCAGATGAAAATAGCGGTATCGTGGCTAAAGATCGTCAACATGTTGTCTATGTTCCAACGGTCAATACTTGGTTAGCACCAATTGTTTATAGTGTACCTGTGCAGTTGTTGTCTTATCATGTTGCAGTATTACGTGGTACTGACGTAGACCAACCAAGAAACCTAGCAAAATCAGTTACGGTTGAATAATCAATTAGTTACTGATTTTAGTGTTTGTATGAGAGTAATAAAGTTTCATACTGAGTAATAAAGTGTAATACTGGATTGCTCAAAAAATCCACACAAGATATGCTCTAGAAAAGCATGGCTGTGTGGATTTTTTGATGCCTAATTTTTATAGATCCATCAATTTAAAAATAACCAAAACAAAAACCATCCTCTTAAACTTAAACCAACAAGATCCCTTAGCGAGAAAAAGCCTCCTTTTTTTTACTTCGCATCAAAGTAAATAAGCTCAAAAGTGAATCAGTTCATTTTAAAAACTTTATTGTGTTTTATTAAACTTAAACACCTAGTGACATCAAATTTTAAATTTTTTGATTCATATTACTGTAAAAAATTAACATGAAGCTATTTGACAAAACAAACATATGAACATATATTCATATGTAAATAATCCAATCCAGAGGTCCTTATGGGACACAATCACAATCATCCCCATAATAGCCATAGTGATCACAACCACACGCATGTACCTGAAGCAACTACAGGAAATGAAAGAAAAATTCTGATTTCCTTCTTCATTATTTTCAGTTTTATGCTTGTTGAAGCTGCAGGGGGAATCATATCTGGTTCACTGGCACTGTTAGCTGATGCAGGCCATATGATGACGGATGCATTGGCATTAGGATTAGCATATGTAGCGTTCCGCTTTGGTCGTCGTACTGCGGATAAATCACGGACTTTCGGCTATATGCGCTTTGAAGTGATTGCAGGTCTGATCAATTCTCTAACATTGTTTGGGATTGTTGGATGGATCATCTATGAAGCGATAGTACGCTTTCAATCACCACAACCCGTTCTTGCGGGACCGATGTTTATCGTCGCAATTGTTGGTATGTTGGTGAATATCTTTGTTTTATGGTATCTCACACGAGATGATACGGATCATGTAAATATCAAAGGTGCGATTCTGCATGTGATGGGTGACTTATTGGGTTCTGTTGCTGCAATTATTGCTGCAATCGTCATCTGGTATTCAGGTTGGACACCGATTGATCCGATTTTGTCTGTGCTTGTATCATTACTTGTATTGCGCAGTGCATGGTCTTTGTTTAAACAAACCATTCATATTTTATTAGAAGGTGCGCCTGCCAATGCCAATACCGCAGATATCACCACTCACTTATTAAAATCCGTTCAAGGCATTCAGAAAATTAGCCATATTCATGTATGGATGATCACTTCAGGAAGAGCAATGGCAACATTACATGTCCAACCTGAAGCAGATGTTGATATCAAGACACTCACCGAACAAATTGAGGATGAATTAAAAACCAAATTTGATATTGAACATCCAACTGTCGCGATTGATTGGCAAGGTGATAGTACCTGTAGCCTTGAAAAACCGACAAAAATTGATCCTCATGCTGGACATAATCATTAAGATTAATATGGATCAAGCACAAATCGCCACAAGGTCATTGATTGTTGCTTTGTGGCATCCACATTTTGAAATTCACTTTAGTTTTAAAATCGATTTGAAAAATAGAAAATTTAACCGCACTGCTCTTCTGCAATATGTTTTGCCATATCAGACAGAACATGACTGACATGCGTATCAGCGATTTCATATAAGACTTGTTTGGCCTGACGTTCACTTTTCACCAAACGTGCTGAACGTAATAAACGTAAATGATGACTAACCAAAGATTGCGACAAATCGAGTGCTTCGCAGATATCGCCAACTGGACTAGGTCCACGCATACAGAATAAAAGAATTCTGAGACGTGAAGCATCTCCTAAAAGTCGAAAAGTTTCAGCCAGAATAATAATCTCGTCTTGCGATATTTCTGTTGAGCCGTCTTTAAAAGTCATATATTAATCACAATCGTTGTTCATAATTTTTCATCATAAAAGATTCTACTCTTGTGCTTCTCATAAGGACAAGACTTAATCGCGATAAAGTATTTTTCTGGAGATGCGGTTTTATCAAGCTTAAATAAAAAACCAACTCTTTATTTCTAATGTTTAAAACACGAATCAAAAATATCTAAGTACGAAACAGGCATACTAAAAACATAAGAAATTGAATTTAATAAATATATTCATTCAGCCTATCAACACTTCATAAAGATTGATTGAGTTGTAACTTCAGTTTCTTTCCACAAGCAATAATGGTTTTTCGATCGGCATCAATTGCGCCATAAGCAATCGCCATTACCCGCATTTGCAGGGTAATATCATAATGCGGATAAGAGGCCGAGCGATGAAATAAACGGGCATCGATTTCCAGCATTTGCGCAAAGTGATGTAATTCCTCCAGTGTATCTGCCATCAAATGACACCATTCTTGGCCTTTAAACGGAACTTTTGCGCGATCGACATACACACTCATAACAAGATTCATTTTCCCTATTTCGGATTGATTATCCCATGAAATTCATCCATGATTGAATACAAATTCAAGGTATAGCAAAGCGTCATTTGATGACAAAATATAATGAAAATTTATCCAGCCACACCAATCCATCTCAAGCAACTCAATCAGCTTGCCTGCACCACATATCACCAACATTTTGCTGATCTTTGGTCAGAACAAGGCCTACAAAATTTTCTCAATCAAAATTTTAGTTTAGAAAATTTGTCCGAATCTCTGCGAGATCCTGATCAAGTTTGGCTATTGCTGGAAAATGAACAAGCGCAAATTATTGGATATGCCAAGTTAAATCTCAACCAATATGAACCACATTTAGATATTATTGGTGCAGAATTACAGAAAATTTACTTGCTTAAAGAGGCGGTTGGGAAAAATTTTGCATCTTCGCTTATGCAAAATGCGATTGATATTGCACGTGAATATCAACAAGCTTCTGTATTTTTGGAAGTATTAACAACCAACACCCGTGCAAAAAAATTCTATCAAAATTTTGCTTTTATAGAGAAATTAAGCATCGACTTTAAAACAGATTTATATGATATTGGTATGGATTTAATGCAACTCGAATTAACCTCAAGATAATGAAAAAATACCTGATTAGTGCATGTCTTGTGGGTGAAAATGTTCGCTACGATGCCAAGAACTGCCTACAACACAAGCTTAAACAACTGTTAGACAAGCAACAAGCCGTAGTGATTTGTCCTGAAGTTTCAGGCGGCTTAAGTACACCTCGGCAACCTGCTGAAATCGTAGGTGGTGATGGTTATCAAGTTTTAAAGGGGCAAGCCAAAGTAAAAGATGCCAATGGTGATGATGTTTCAGCTGAATTTATTCTAGGTGCAGAAAAAACCCTAAAACTCGCCCAATACCATCAAGTGACACATATTATTTTAAAAGCCAACAGTCCTTCTTGTGGTTCACAGATGATTTATGATGGATCATTTTCAGGGCATAAAATATCAGGCAAAGGGGTTACTGCAGCTCTACTCGAACAACATGGCTTTAGCGTACTCACTGAAGATGAGTTTTTAAAGCAGTTAGCGCAAGAATAAGTCAGTATAAATAAAAAGAGAGCCAAAGCTCTCTAAATGAAACGTAAATTTTAAAATAGTATTATTGTTTATTTTCAGCCATTTTATCTGCTTTTGCTGCCCAATACGTGGCTAAAATAGGTCCAGAAATATTATGCCATAAACTAAAAATAGCACTTGGTACTGCGGTTATTGGAGATGCAGCAAAATGTATTGCCGCTAAGGTCACACCTAAACCAGAATTTTGCATCCCCACTTCAATCGCAACAGCTTTAGAGTCAGGATAAGATAAGTTGAATAGGCGACTTGCCCAATAGCCTAATAAAAAGCCTAAACCATTATGTAAAATCACCACACCCAAAATCAGTAAACCCGATTGTAAAATTGAAGCCTTACTGGCTGCAATAATTGCCGCCACGATCACCACAATGGCGATTACAGATATTAGAGGCATCACTTGAATATATTGCTCGGTCTTTTGTTTAAATAGGCTTCTTAAAATCACGCCCAAAATAATTGGAAAAATCACCACTTTAAGAATATCGATGAACATTGAACCCGCATCAATCGGAATCCACTGGCTGGCTAAAACATAGAATATCGCAGGTGTCAAAATAGGCGCTAAAAACGTTGAAACAGATGTACATGTGACGGATAGAGCTGTATTTCCTTTGGCCATATAGGTGATGACATTGGATGCTGTCCCTCCAGGGCAACAGCCGACAAGGATTACTCCTACCGCAATTTCGGGTGGTAAATTAAAAACTTTACAGAGCAAGAATGCCACACTGGGCATCACCACAAAATGTGCAACGACACCAATCACAACCGCTTTGGGATTTGACAAGACATTCTTAAACTCATCTACGGTCATGGTCATGCCCATTCCCAGCATGATAATCCCTAAAACCCAGGGAATATATGCTTTCATCCAGACAAATGCTGCTGGAAAACATAATGCAATAAAGGCAAACACCACAACCCACAAGGCAAAAGTTTTTTGTACAAACTGACTAAAACGTAAAATTGCTGACATTGTCCCTACCCAAGCAGATTGAGGATTTCGGCTTATCTTAAAGCAAGATGTTTTAAAGCAGTAATATTTCTCAAATGATGCAAGTCTTGATGCTTATGCTGTGTTGAGAATCTCTTTTGAGATCAGGCGTTTTACACCCACAGCCAGCATTTCTTGCCATGCATGTTGTAAAGAACCATGTAAATCAATTGCTTTGGTAGCGTCCGAAATCACAAAGGCTTTAAAACCTAACTTGGCGGCATCCATGGCCGTCCATGCGACACAGAAGTCTGTCGCAATCCCCACAATATACACTGTATCTATACCGCGCTCTTTAAGATAGCCCGCCAAGCCTGTAGTGGTTTTATGATCGGCTTCCATAAAGGCTGAATAACTGTCAATTTGGGAACGAAAACCTTTACGAACGATCAGTTGAGCAGTTGGTATGTTTAGATCAGGATGGAATTCAGCATCTTGGGTCCCTTGTACGCAATGGGATGGCCACAATACTTGCGGGCCGTAATCTAAGCTGATCAGGTCATAAGCTTTACGGTTGGGATGATTCTCAACAAATGAAATATGGTTTTCAGGATGCCAATCTTGGGTCAGTACGATATTGTCAAAATGTAGTGCCAATTGATTAATGGTTGGAATGATTTGCTCAGCATAGGCAACTTCTAAATTTCCCCCTGAAGTGAAACCATTTTGTACATCAACAACGATCAAGGCGCTACGCTCAGATTGCAACATTTCCCTACCCTTATATTGGCCCAATGACTATTATTTTAATCGTAAAAATTTAAATATTCGATGACTCAACATACAATAAAAAAGCATACTTTTGCGAGCGTCTTATCAAAATCAATCGTGAAATCATCTAGAACGGTTAGCTAGATTCTAAACGGCGAGGCTCAGCCATCCAATAGAAACTTATTTTCTAGCGCGGATGGATTTCACCCTGTATTTGAATTAAAACTGCACGCTGTTCAATTTGGATAAAAAAATGAAAATTAAAAAAATTGCTTGGAAATGTGAGTGATTTGTTGCTTTTGTTAAAGAATTTCCAAGCTTTGACTAAAGCATATTGTTCTGACACGCTGAATCAGTCATAATTTGCGTAAGCATTAGGCAATCTTTAAGATGATTGTTTCTCGCTCAAATCAAAATACTGCAACCATCCCAATCCATGTTTACTCAAACGCATGTGGATGGAAAAATAGGATATTTTTTTAAAATGACTCAGCAAGCACAGACCATTCAAGGCTCAATTGTCGCAATCGTCACCCCTATGTTTGAAGATGGCAGCGTAGATTGGAAGGGTCTCGAGAAGCTCGTTGAGTGGCACATAGAACAAGGCACTAATAGTATTGTTGCTGTCGGAACAACTGGCGAAGCATCTACTCTTAGCATGGCAGAACACACAGAAGTAATTAAAGAAATTATCCGTGTTGCCAATAAACGTATTCCAATTATTGCCGGTACTGGTGCAAACTCGACACACGAAGCGATTGAACTCACCAAAGAAGCCAAACAACTCGGCGCAGATGCCGCACTTTTAGTCACCCCTTATTATAACAAACCAACGCAAGAAGGTTTATTTCAACACTATAAGGCAGTTGCTGAAGCTGTTGATTTACCTATCATTCTGTACAACGTGCCTGGCCGTACTGGTGTAGATCTGCACAACGACACCGCAATTCGTTTAGCAGATATTCCTCAAATCGTAGGAATTAAAGATGCGACTGGCGATGTTCCTCGTGGTAAAGAGCTGATTGATGGCTTAAAAGGCAAAAACATGGTGGTGTATTCAGGTGATGATGCGACTGCGAGTGAATTGATTCAGTTAGGCGCCCACGGCAATATTTCAGTAACAGCAAATATTGCACCAAAAATCATGAGTGAACTTTGTGCCGCTGCAATTGCAGGTGATACTACAACAGCGAAAAGCAAAGATGACCAAGTTGCAAAATTAAACAATATTCTATTTTGCGAATCGAACCCAATTCCAGTGAAATGGGCACTTCATGAAATGGAATTAATTGGTACTGGCATTCGCTTACCATTAACTCCCCTAGCAGAACAATACCGTGCACCACTGCGTGAAGAACTCAAAGCAGTGGGTCTCATTTAATAAGAGCTTAGTATTATGCAATTACGTTTAGGTTTAACTCTTGCCATTTCAGCTTTAAGCTTGGCGGGTTGTAGTTCCCTTGGAATCAACAATGGTTCTTTAGATTATAAAAACACGACCACCGTAGAGCCACTTAGCTACCCTGAAGGTTCGACAGTTAGACCTGCAACGCCAATGTATCCAGCTCCTATTGTTGACCCACTTGCTCTTCAGCATGCACCAAAATTTGAAAATAAACGAGGCAATCGTTACGAAGTTCCTCGTCCAGATGTTGCTCAAATCAGTGCACCTGCTGATGAAGTTTCTGCATCAGCTGAAAGTGTTGGTCGTCCTCAAATTTTAACTGATGGAAATGGCAATCCACTGATCAAAATTGATGGAAATTCTGCTACAATTTGGCAGTACGCACTTGCGACCCTCAGTAGCTTAAATCATAAGGTTATCGGCCAAAGCAAAAATGCCAATGAGGCAACTGTTAAAATCGATAATTCAACCTATGTATTGAAGCTTACCTCCGTAGGTTCAAGTAACACGCTTGCTGTGTTTAACGCCGATAATAGCTTTGCAGACAAAGAAAAAGCTGCAGAACTATTAACCCAGATTTACCAAAACTGGCCAGCCTAGTCGTTCTAGGCAATTTTTTTTTGCAAAAGGTTCCCCCATGTTAAAACAAACCTTGCTCTATACTGGTAAAGCGAAATCTGTTTATGAAACAGATAGCGCGGATCATCTAATTCTAGTTTTCCGTGACGATGCTTCTGCATTTAATGGCGAAAAAATAGAGCAACTAGACCGTAAAGGTAAGGTGAACAACCGTTTTAATGCCTTTATCATGGAAAAACTGGCTGCAGCTGGTATTGAAACACACTTCGAAAAACTTCTTTCTCCAACTGAAGTTTTAGTGAAAAAATTGCAAATGATCCCTGTTGAATGCGTAATGCGTAACTATGCAGCAGGTTCACTATGTCGCCGTTTGGGTGTTGAAGAAGGTTTAGAACTTGTTCCACCAACGTTTGAATTGTTCTTCAAAGATGACGCTTTAGGCGATCCTATGGTGAACGAATCTCAAGCAATTGCATTGGATTGGGCAAATGCTGAACAATTGGCACAAATGAAAGAATTGACTCAAAAAGTCAATGTTGTGCTTAAAGATTTATTCGCTCAAGGCAACATGCTTCTTGTTGATTTTAAACTTGAATTTGGCGTGTTCCATGACCGTATCGTATTGGGTGACGAATTCTCTCCAGATGGTTGCCGTCTATGGGATAAAGACACCAAGAAAAAACTCGACAAAGACCGTTTCCGTCAAGGTTTAGGTGGTGTTGTTGAGGCTTATGAAGAAGTGGCTACACGCATTGGTGTAGATCTTTCAGATATCTAATTTTAGATACTGATTCTTCAGAAACCGAGCTTTTTAGCTCGGTTTCTTATTTTAAAATGCTGATTTTTCTAATAGATAATCATATAAATTTTCACCAGCTTTTTTCTGAAAGCGGTTTTCAAATAAAGGTACCAAAAACTCAGGATTAATTTGTGGGAAGCTGGTGTCCTCAAAATCTTCATCGGATGGGTCTGCATATTGAATAATGACAATAATTTCTTCACCCTGTTGGTTTTTTAATTTTCCTTGTATTCTTAAATCTTGTAATGCTTGAATAATGGTCTTTTGATACTGCGCTTGTAATTCGCTATATTGCTCATTTGTATAATCCTCTCCCAAATCCTGATACAAAGCCGTGATTGCATTGTGAACACGATTATTGGCAGTACTTGAACAACTCCATTCTGAAATCCACCATGCTTCATAGACGTCTTCAAAGGTTTTTAATTGTTCTAATGTGCATCCTACATAAAAGAAACCACAGAAATCCTCAACCATTCCCAAACCAATAGCACATAAATGCTGATCTTGTGTAAGCTGCTGAATTTCAGCGAAAGCATCTTGGATATCTTGGTAAATCACTGAATATAAATGGTCTTTATTCATCATCATGTTCTTATCATTCACAATTTCAATACAGAGTTTACTATCAAAGCATAAATTCTGTATATAAACCATTCACCGAGGTTGGCATTTAGCATTCGTAAAAAATTGAGCAATCGACGACTTAAAAATACTGTAAATTATTTTTGAAAAAGCGTTGCGATGAAACTTTAAACATTAAAACTTGACCTTACAATTATGGTAAGGTTTATCTTAAGTTTAAGTCTTCTTAGAGCAGGGTGAGATATGGAATTTTATATTGAAAATATGACCTGTGGTGGTTGTGCACGTGGTGTAACCAAAACAATTCAATCTGTAGATGAAAATGCTAAGGTGATTGCCGATCCACCAAGTCACAGTGTTAAAGTTGAAACAACAGCAACACAGCAACAAGTGGTTGATGCTTTATCAGAAGCGGGCTTTCCTCCACGCTAAGCTGATTGGATAAAGTTAAAAGGGCTATCAATTTAAGGTAGCCCTTTTGCATTAAAGCAAATATAAACTGATCAAACTGGGCTCTGTCAGGGGAATTATACGTCTGTATAGCATTGATCAAACACAGCTTTTTCTGATGTAAATTGTTGATCATCATTCTATTTCATCAACTTGATTCAATATCATCGCCTCATCACTGAGCCATTCAAAATCATACGCTTTATCAATAATTTCAAAAGATTGTGTATCAAATTTCCCATAAAACATCGCATGATAAAATCTAGATTTCTAAACTGAGAACACTTTAAATAACCCTACACTTTGCAGATTTTATTCTATTTATATTTTTAAAAGTTGTTTTCTAAATAATCTCAAGCTCACTATGATCACAACAAACCGTTACAAAAAGAGCTACAAAATAGAGTTATGCGTACATTATCAAAACGATATTCATTAAGCCTGACCGCCAGCTTAGTTTTTACATTTCTGTATCCACATGCATACGCTGCGGAACAGATTCCAGCCACCCAAGAAATTAAAACACTTGATACCATTGTTGTCACAGGTACACGTTCGCTAAAACGTTCTAAAACAGATTCCTTCCAACCGATTGATGTGATTAGTGCAGCGGAATTGACAGAACGTACAGGTTCAAGTGAGTTAGGTACGGCGCTGGCTAAAATTATCCCCTCGATTAACTTTCCTCGTCCAACCGTTGTCGATGGAACAGAACTCGTTCGCCCAGTGCAACTAAAAGGGCTTTCTCCTGATCAAGTTTTGGTTTTAGTGAATGGCAAACGTCGCCATACAGGGGCATTTATTAACCTTGGGGGCACCATTGGACGTGGTTCAGCACCGACCGATTTAAATGCCATTCCGATTTCTGCCATCAGCCGTATTGAAGTACTTAGAGAAGGTGCGTCTGCTCGCTATGGTTCAGATGCAATTGCGGGGGTCGTCAACATTATCTTAAAGTCTGATCCTAAAACAGGTGATGCTGGTATTCGTTACGGTATTTATAACAAAGGTGATGGTGAACAAAAACAATCCTATGTCTCGGGCGGTACTCAACTGGGCAATTATGGTTATGCCATTTTTTCCGGTGAATGGCAGGACAATGAAGCAACCAATCGTTCAGGTTTAGACTTTCGTGATCCAAATGCTACCACATACGGACAAAGAACCTTCCGTTTTGGTGATCCAAAATCTGATGAGGTAAAAGCTTCTGTTAATGCTGGTTTTGACCTCAGTGAGAGTGTTGAATTATATGGCTTTTCAACCTATAGCCATCGTAATGCAGAAACTGCTGGATTCTATCGTTTGAGTAATGCCTCGAACAATGTACCTGCATTATTTCCAAATGGTTATTTACCCCTGATTCGCGGTCAATTAGATGACTTTAGTGCTGTTGCAGGCTTACGTGGGGAAGTCGCAGACTGGCGCTATGATGTTTCAGCCAATTATGGCTTAAACCAATATGATGTAAATACAAAAACCATTAATGTCGATCTATACAAAGATACAGGTTCAACACCAAATTCATTCCATAATGGACAGTTAAAGAATATCCAAGCTGTTTATAATATTGATCTGTCCAAAGAATTTGAAATCTCTGCTTTTGCAAGTCCATTAAATGTCGCATTTGGTGCGCAATATTTAAATCAACAATATCAAATCAAAGCAGGCAATCCTGCCTCTTATTATAAAAGTGGTTCTTCAGGTTTATCAGGCTTTCGCCAAGCAGATGCTGGGAAATGGACACGTGACAGTTATGCAGGATATCTCGATTTAGAAACAGATATTACCCAAAAACTTTCAGCATCTACAGCCTATCGTTATGAGAAATATGATGACTTTGGGGATACCAATAATGCATCTCTTTCATTGCGTTATAAGCTTTTACCTCAAGTTGCGGTACGTGGCTCAGTTTCTACAGGGTTCCGAGCACCGAGTTTGGCACAGCAATATTTCACTCAAACTTCTTCGCAATTGGTCAATGGACAGTTTGTTGAGGCTGGAACATTTCCAAGTTCTTCTCAAGTTTCACAATTGCTGGGCGCAGAAGACTTAAAAGCTGAAAAGTCAAAGAACTATAGTCTTGGCTTGGTATTTACCCCAACTAACAACCTATATTTAACTTTGGATGCCTACCAAATTGATATTGATGATCGTATTAGCTTATCTTCAAATATCGATGCCAGTAGCCCCGCTGTTCGCGCTTATTTGGTATCTAAAGGGATTAGCGATACCAATTTCAGCACGGTTCGTTTCTTTAATAATGCCAGTAATACCCGCACTCGTGGTGTAGATTTAGTTGCCAATTACCAATGGCAAAACCTGCCTTATGGCGAGTTAACCACATCTTTGGCTTATAATTTTAATCGTAATAAAGTCACCGAGGTGGATAAGAACCCTGAGATTTTAAATGCTTTAGGTGTCAATCTCACTCGTTTAGACCGTCGTGAACAATATGGTCTATTGGCAGGAAGCACACCTGAACATAAATTCAGTTTAGCCAATGATTATAAAATTGGAAATTTTGGTATCAATACCAATATCACACGTTATGGAAGCTTCGAAACTTACAGTAACTCAGGTGCTGCCAGTGATCAGAAATTTTCTGCAAAATGGCTGTTGGATTTGGCACTGACATACCAATTTAACAATTGGAAATTTACTGTTGGGGGAGACAATATTACCAATGTATATCCAGATAAAGATGTTTATGACATCAACAAACCTACAGGCGGAAGTTTACAATATAGTCAGTTCTCACCTTTTGGCTTTAATGGTGCGTTCTATTACGGCAAAATTAATTATAAGTGGTAGGCTTTAAAGTTAACTAAGAACATCAAACCGAGTTGAATGACTCGGTTTTTTTATGCTTGTCGTTATTGGGTATATCCCCAACCTGTTCATAAACAGATACACTAGAATATAATTTTTCTTCATTCATAATTTTAATTAAATCAATTCAATAGGCAAATAAGTTGTTTCACTTAAAAAACATTCATTGCACATTTTGCTTTGAAAGTTTAAATCAATTTGCGTAGGCGCTGCCTAACTTTTTAGAGATGAGAAGAGACACGTTACAAAATCTCCTGTTGGATCAGCGAGTATCGGTAAGCTTGGATTGCTGATGAACTTTTTTTAAGAAAATTATATACTCAAAACAAACGATATTCAGATTTTTAATTCAACATGATAAAAACAATTTATGCTGTCATTTTATTCTTGATCATTTTAAATCCTGCACAGGCGGAAGAGTTAAGCTGTCAGCAAGATTATCCTAAAATTATTTCGCCTGACTTAGATCAATTAGGACAAGATTTAAAGAAAAATGATTATTCATTTATGCAACAAAAAACCCATCCATCTCTGATCAATTATGTTGGTGGTGCAGAAGCTTATCAGCAGTTGCTTAAATACGCTCAAAATCTGCTTGCCAAATCACAGGTAGAAATTGTCAATGTGCAATCAAAGCCACCACTTTATAGCTATATCGTAGATCATGAAGAAATTTGCTTTGTACCCAAAACCATCACCATGAAAGTTGCAGGTCAAATTCAAGCAGCATCGCCCTCATTTATGGTTGCCATTCGTTCACTACAATCACATCAATGGACCTATCTGGACGGTGCAGGACTAAAGAATAATCCTCAGATGCTGTTTACACTTTTTCCAAATTTCCCCAAAGATGTAAAACTTCCATTTCAAACAGATGCCATAAAATAAGCTATTGGATGATGACCTTTATAGGGGCTGAAAAGATTTGATAGTAGTTTTGTGCATCGATCTGATATTTATAACCTGCCAAAACATATGCAGTGCCCTTTTCAGAGAAACTCAACTGACCATTTTTAATCTCATGTTTTGCAGAACCTGATAAAACGACAAAATTGCTGAGTTGCTGATTGAGTTTCGCTCCATCTTGCTGAACCAATTGCGCATTGAGTAATACTGGCTGTTCAGTTTTTACTTTGACATTCTTGGGTGCTTGAATATCAACGATATATTTCGCATAAAGTTGCGCAGAATTGGTGGTTATCCCGTAGGTCCCTGCAATATATAATTTTTTAAATGTTTCATCAGTCAATGCCCAAGGCCAAAAACTGATTCCACGGTGCTTGGTCGTTTCTAAAAGATTGATCAAATCAGCACGATAAGCAGGGTTATACGTTGAATTATATTTCTGAACATCGGCATTGATTTGTTTGGCGGCAATTAAAGTATTGCGACTATTGGACATGCTTCCAACCAATAACCCTCGCGGTATCTCAGACAATTGTGACTGCGCACGTGCAACTTGATCTGCATTAAATGAGGTCGTGACGACTTGATTTTCAACTTGGTACTTTTTAATTTCATCCTGCATTTTTGCAACCAATGCTGGATTGGCACTTTTCATTTCGATCATCAATACAAAGTTTGGATTGTGCTTAAATGTAGTGAAATATTCTGCAAGGGTCGGTATTGGATAAGCTTTGTTTTTAGATTTTAATTGCTGAACCTGCGCAAGGCTCATTTCTTCAATTTTACCTGTTGAACGCGTAGTGCGATCCACTGTTGCATCATGCATCACCACAAGATGCTGGTCTTTGGTTAAATAAATATCGTTTTCAACAATATCTGCACCCAAAGCAACTGCATGTTTTGCACTTTCTAAGGTATTTTCATCTTCTAAACTTGGTACACCACGATGCCCAATAATAAAGGGTTTACGCAATAAAGTGTTTTTTGGAAATTGTTTTAAGACACTGGCAAATAGCGTACTTTGCGTTGTAATAATCCCATTCACACCTGAAGTCAAAATACTGGCAACATCCTGCGGATCATGTGCTGATGTATCAACCCACACTGTCATTAAATGACGTTGAATAAAGCTGACACTGGGTTTGTTGGCAAGGCTATGCGGAAGAACCACGATGCGTGCATAGGCCTGATTAGTACGACGCATAATTTCAGAAAGACCAACATGACTCTCCTTTAAATTTTCGCGACTTAAATCTAATGCTGTTCGAAGCGTAGGTACAATTTGATGCGCAGACTTGAGTAAATCATCACTTTTGGACAATACAGTAATATCGCTCATATCGTGAGATTTAGAGAGTAATTTTAAGGCTTCAATGCTTTTGGGATCTTTGATTTCTAAAACAGGAATGGTATTGCGCTGTGGATTGGATAAATATTGTTGTAATGTTTCAACCACCTGCCCTGTCTGATCAAGCAAGTTTAAATTGGCATCTAATTGATAATATAACTGATTGGTTGAATTTAATGGACTGCTGGTAGTTTTAACTTTTTGAATCAGCGTCGGTGCCAAACCAACATTAGTTTGAATTTCTTGCACTTGAGTGACTTTATTGGCTAAGTCTGGCAACGCACTGGTTTGTTCAGAGACTTGAATATTTTTAACTTTTAAGACTAGGCCTGTTGCTGAAAGGCCTATGCCACCTTTGGCAGATCCTTGGTCAAGTTCTACATCTTGCATCAACTGGTGGTTTAAATAGTGTTGTACCCGTTGTCCAGACACCACAATGCTGGCTTTATACCATTGATTTGCTTTGATGTTCTCCGAAAATGCTTTCGTTTCAGAGACTTCCCATTGCCCGTTACTTTTATGCCGACCAAACTCCGTACCATTTTTTGCAGTGGTGTCTGTTCTGAGGGTAAATTGATAATAACTGCTTGGAATCACCCCCTGTGTTTCTGTGACATCATAAATCACACTGCCCCAACGCGAGTTATTGACAGCTTGGTCTAAAGTAAATTCGAGATCAATGCGATAGTTTTGTTGTTTCTCAAGATTTTGCGGTAATAAAATTGAGGTCGGACTGACTGAATTTGCTCGACCATCAATATGAAGCATCCCATTTTCAACATAGACGTTGCCGGCATTGTTGCCAGGAATACGCCAGCCTTGAGGGATTGTTTTTTGCTGAACAAAACTTTGTTGATAAAGTGTTTTAAGCTGCTGCGAAGCAAGTTTAGGCTGATTTTGGGTCGAAATTTTACTTGCAGGCTCAGCATGGCTCAACATCGGCAAAGAAATTAAAACAGCAAAAGATAAAACGGATAATTTCATAAAATTTCTAGAGCCTTTAAAATGTATTTTTAGCAAGCTACATTTCAAAGGCATTAGCCTAATTTAAATTTTGCCGATATTTTAAACCTTTATATGACACAGAACATCTATTTAAAAGATGCCTAAGCAAATAAACTTCACAACTACTGTTGCTGCTGTTCTTGTTGCCAACGACGTTGCTGTAAACGCTCACCTTCAACTTCACGCTTATTACGAGCAGACTCATATAATTTTGTGCCTTTCAATTCAGGTGGTAAATATTCCTGTAGCACAAAATTTTCAGGATAGTTATGAGGATAAAGATATTCCACACCATAGCCTTGTTGTTTCATAAGCTTGGTCGGTGCATTACGTAAATGGAGTGGCACAGGTAGGTTGGAAGTTTTTTCTGCAAGTTCTAAGGCTTTATTGATCGCCAAATAAGTGCTGTTACTCTTTGCACTGGTTGCCAGATAAACTGCGCATTGGCCTAAAATAATTCGACACTCAGGCATGCCTATCGCTTGAACCGAGCGGAAACACTCTCCCGCTAAAAGCAATGCATTTGGATTTGAGTTACCAATATCTTCTGAAGCAGCAATCAACATACGACGAGCGATAAAAACCGGATCCTCACCGCCTTTAAGCATACGTGCCATCCAATACAACGTTGCATCAGGGTCACTACCCCGAATAGATTTAATAAATGCAGACACCAGATCATAATGCTGCTCACCTGATTTGTCATAGCGTGCAATGTTCTGTTGCGCAACTTTGACCACGATCGCATTGGTCACAATATTTTCTATATCGGACTCAAAGGTGCTAGCAATTAAATCGATTAAATTTAGTGCCTTACGTGCATCACCCGCAGCAAATTGAACCAACGCATCAAATTCTTCAATCTGGATATGCCGGTCTTGTAAAAATTTATCTTGTTGAATTGCGCGTAAAATGAGTTCTTGAATCGCCTCATTACTTAAGCCATTTAAGGTATAAACCTGACAACGTGACAACAAAGCACTGTTGACTTCAAATGAAGGGTTTTCGGTTGTTGCACCAATCAGGGTAATTTTGCCTTTTTCGACAGCATTTAATAAAGCATCTTGTTGAGACTTATTAAAACGATGAATTTCATCAATAAATACTACTGGTGTTAATAAATCACCACTTTCAGCAATCACCTCACGTAGCTCCTTTACCCCCGTATTTAAAGCAGATAAGCTGATAAATGGGCGATCAACCGCTTGCGCCAATAACAAAGCGATTGTCGTTTTTCCAACACCAGGAGGCCCCCAAAAAATAATTGAGGGTAAATGCCCTTGATCAATCATTTGACGGAGTGGTGCTGCGACACCGAGTAAATGATCTTGCCCAATAATTTCAGACAAATCACGTGGACGTAAACGTTCTGGAAGCGGAATTTGAGTGTCTGACATACTGCTTTTTTAATTGATGAATGCTGCCCTTAGTCTACTATGGAAAATCATCAATATTACACTTTTAGCTTTAAAATAATCGATTCTGTAAAACATCCATTAATGATGCCTGAAATACTTGGCCATGACTGAGATGTGGATAAAGCATCAATTTTGCATCTACACCTTTGCTGGCCAAATCTAAAACCAATTGACGGTTATTTTGAATCATCTCCCGATCTGCATTTGGGCTGATTGGTCTAGTTATAGACTGAATTATGTCACCTTCCATTATCCACAATTTTTTATTTTTTAGTTGTTCAGGCTTGGCTTTTCCAACAGCTTTAAGCAGTCGCGAATCTGCCCATGTCAGAGATGGACTGGCTGAAAAATAGTGTGAAAACTTATTATCTGTGCTTTGACTATTTAAAAGGGTATCTAAAACAAACAAACCACCATAAGAATGTCCCCACAAAGCGGTACGTTGCTCATCCAGTTTTACTTGCGTATTGACCCACGGCATAATTTTTTCAAACAATACCTGTCTAAATTGCACACTTCCCCCTGCCATACGTTCAGGATTGCGTGGATCAGTAGCTACTTTTCCAGATTCATCCGCAGGTGTGTAGTCTACAGATCTTGAAGCAGACTCAAACGGTAATTGGGTTTGATAGCCGATTGCCACCAACACTGGGCTGTCTTGTTCTGAGAATTTTTTCAACAGTGACTCATCTAAATGCGCCATAGCAGAGTTGCCATCTAACATAAAAACAGCAGGTAAAATCTTATTTTTATTGATGTGTTTAGGAATACCAACCCAAACTTTATAATAACGTTGTTGATCTGCGGATTTAAAATTTTTTACTTGGAATTGATAATAAATGGAGCCTTGCTCCGCAATATTTGGCCCTAAAGCTTGCAAAGCTGGCTTTGCATAAACATTGGAGTGAATACCGAAACCCAGGCTGATAGCACATAGACAAAAGGTATTTTTTTTCAACAGCGAAGATAAAGCAAACATTTTAAAACACATCAAACTGGAGGGCTTAGTTATCATATTACTATTTGATAATGATTATCAATTCATAAATGAATTAACGCACCCATCTTACAATGTACTCATCAATTTCTTCTTCATTGACTTCGGTTTCGGAGATACAACGCCCCGCAGCAGATTTTCTCGCTTTAATCACATTGCTTCTTGAGCCTGTGATCAGATAGTGCCATGCCGGTAAATTTTTACCTTCATTCACACGGCGATAAGCACAACTTGAAGGTAACCAATGAATATTGGCTAATTTTTCAGGGCTTAATTGAATACAGTCGGGTACATAATTTAAACGGTTGGGATAGTCAGAACACTGAGCGGTCGTACAATCGAGGAGTTTACAAGACACTTTAGTATAGGCAATTTCATGTGTGTCATCATCTTCTAATTTCACCAAACAGCACAGCCCACAACCATCACACAATGCTTCCCACTCAGTCGGATTTAACTCAGACAGCGTATAATTCTTCCAAAACTGGGGACGTATCTCAAAGGTCATGGCATAACATTAAAGTCATATAAGGCGGAATAATTATACCAGTATAAAAGCAGAAATTAGAAAAATTAAAACAGAACAAACCTTTACATATTTCTTTATTAATCACACTTTCTAAACACAACTTCACAAGTAAGTCAGGTTTTTCTGCATATACTGAAAATACATAACAAAAATATGGAGATGAATATTATGTTCCGTTGGGCAATTATTTTCGCTGTGATCGCCTTAATCGCAAGTTTATTCGGTTTTGGTGGTGTTGCGGGAATGTCTAAAGACTTCGCAGTCATTCTTCTCGTTGTCGCTGTAATCCTCGCGATTGTTGGATTTATTTCGAGAGGAAAAGTTTAACTTTTCCTGATCAATTTTCAATAAAAAGAGAAGAACCCCGGTTCTTCTCTTTTTCATTTGAAAACTATCTTTTCTATTCATAAATTTTCACATTTCAATTGTAAATATTCCAAATTTAGTCATTTGAATCTTATATATTTATGCTTTAATCAATCTCATTCTCGCCAATAGACAAGGATTAACCGATGGCTCTTGCAATCAAAACTCGTGAAATTCAATACCAAGCAAAAGATGGAACAACTTTAATCGGTTATTTTGCTGCGCCTGAATCCGCACAACAAGTTGCAGGCGTGATTGTTGGTCCTGAATGGTGGGGCCGAAACGAGTATTCTGAACAACGTGCTCGAGAGTTGGCACAACATGGTTTTGCTGCGCTGGCAATTGATATGTATGGTGATAAAAAAACCACGACTGTTGCGACTCAAGCTCAAGAGTGGATGATGCAAACTTTCCAAAATGAAAATACCATTGTTGAGCGTGCGGCTTCGGCTCTCGCTGCTTTGGCAGAACAGCCAGAAGTAGATGCAAACCGACTGGCGGCAATTGGATTCTGTTATGGTGGTAAAGTGATATTAGATTTGGCACGCTCAGGTGCAGAATTAAAAGCTGCCATTACTTTCCATGCAAATTTATCCGCACAAAATGCAGCGGAATCAGGAAAATTTAAAGCGCAAGTTCTTGTCCTGCATGGTGAAAAAGACAGTATGGTGTCTTTGGCGGATGTAGAATCGTTTAAACAAGAAATGAATCATGCTCAGGTAAAATTTGAAGTGATCATCCTTAAAGATGCTAAACATGGCTTTAGTAATCCTCAAGCAGATGAAAAAGCAAAAGCAAATGGTGTAGATCTAGGTTATAACGCAAAAGCAGAGAAAGACGGATTAGCAGCAATGTATGATTTATTAGACCGTACCTTGGTTTAACCTACTCTGGCTTAATTAAAATACGTTCTACATTGATTGAGACAACAAAACGAGGAATTCGAAATGACTGAAAAAGTATGTCCTTATTGTGACTTTGACGAATTTGATATCATTGATAAAAATGAATTTGGTGCAATTTTGCCTGAACACCAGCCTTTGTCAAAAGGTCATTCAGTTATTATTCCTTTGCGCCATATTGATTCTTTTTTTGAAGTTTCAGAGAAAGAACGAAAAAGCCTTTCCTCTTTATTGGAACTCGCTCGTAACGAGCTTAAGATTCGCCATCAACCTGAAGGTTTCCATATTGCCTTTAATGATGGGCATGTATTTGGTGAAGATCAAAGTGGACACTTCCATATTCATATTATCCCACGTTATAAAAATGAACCGCTTAAACTCGATAAGCGCTGGGGTATCGTGAACGAAAGTTAAGTTGTGGATACAAACTCATTTGAAAGACGCTCTGGCGTCTTTTTTTATGCAAATTGAATGCTCAGGTTTAAGATAATTTTCCGCAATAAATTTATCTTGGTTATACTGACTATCTAATTTTTACGCTAGATTGTTATGTCGCAATTTTCATTTTCAGATGCGCTATTGACTTGGTTTGATCAACACGGGCGCCATGATTTACCTTGGCAAGTGGCTGATGATCCCTACAAAGTTTGGGTATCTGAAATTATGTTGCAACAAACTCAAGTCAAAACTGTACTGCAATATTTTGATAAATTTATCCAACGTTTTCCAACCGTCGATGACTTGGGTAAAGCCTCTTGGGACGATGTAGCCCCCTATTGGGCAGGATTAGGCTACTACGCCCGTGCAAGAAATTTGCATAAAGCAGCAGGCGTGGTCAGCCAGCAGGGGCATTTCCCACCAAGCTTAGAACAATGGGTGGAACTTCCAGGTATCGGTCGCTCTACTGGTGGCGCATTGATGTCACTTGGCTTACGCCAATACGGCGTCATTATGGATGGCAATGTAAAACGTGTTTTGGCCCGTTTTTTTGCCATTGAAGATGACCTGAGTAAACCCATCCATGAACGAGCCATGTGGCAACTGGCGGAAAGCATATGCCCAACTGAACGCAACCATGACTATACCCAAGCAATTATGGATTTGGGCGCAACCATTTGCACACCAAAAAAGCCACTCTGCTTATACTGTCCCATGCAACAACATTGCCAAGCCCATCAACAGGGGCTAGAAACCGAACTGCCTTATAAGAAAGCTAAAAAGCCTGTTCCAGCTAGAACTGCCACAGTGTTATTAATTGAGTCAGATCAACAATGGTTATGGGAACAGCGTCCTAACAGTGGTTTATGGGGAGGCTTATGGAGTTTACCGATTTTTGAAAACGAGCTCGCGTTTCAACAGCTTTGTCAAAGTCTAAAGCTTATTTCAACTGTTGAATCTGTCCAAATCTCGCATAGCTTTACCCATTTCACTTGGATTTTGAATGCACATATTGTTCGAGTTGAATCAGACCAAAAAGAATACCTCCAGGCTGAACTTGGGGGCGAATGGTTAACACCACAAAAAGCTACACAAATGGGTATCCCGACAGCCATGAAAAAATTGATCTCAGCAGTAAAAATATGACATAGTCAGACACGGGTATTCTAAGCATATTTCAATTTTAATTTGCCCTTTTGAAACTTGAAAAAAAGGATTTCTCGTGTCACGTAGCATCCAATATTGCTTGATGGCTTTGCTTGCCATTATTTTAACTGCATGTACCACTGCACCTAAAAAACCAAGCTCATCTAAGCCACAGCTTCCACAAGCTCAAATTAACCGCCTAAAAGCAATGTCAATGCCAACCCGATTGGCAATTCCTGTAGATGGAGTAAAACCACAAAACCTCACAGATACTTGGGGTGCATCTCGCAGTGCTGGGCGAGCACATGAAGGAATTGACATCATGGCTTCACGTGGAACCAAAGTTTACAGTAGCACTGAAGGTGTAATTACCAGTTTAAAGAGCAATAATCTAGGTGGCAAAGTGATTTGGCTCATCGGGCCAGGCGGTGTTTATCACTATTATGCACATCTAAATGATCACAAACGTGGATTACATGAAGGTGATTATATTAAAAAAGGCCAGCTAATTGGCTATGTGGGAAATACGGGAAATGCACGACATACTGCACCGCATTTGCACTATGGACTATACTTAAGAGGTAAAGGACAAGGTGCAGTCAACCCCTACCCTTATTTACGTTAATTTTAGATTGAATCAATTTAGGAATATTCCATGTCAGAAGCATTGCTTGAGCGTTTAGTTGAATTTGCAGAATCAGGCAATCAACAAAAAATTGCCCTCAATGGACAAAATCATCAAGGCTGGATTATGGAAATCACCGATGAAGCATTAATGATCAGTACTGGCTTTGCAGACAAAGCGGGTAAAGATATTTGGGTAAATTTTAAAGATTTAGAACATGCGCAACTTTCCTATTGGGACAACAAACAAGATCAATGGGTCGAATTTAAACTTTAGACAATTAAAACTTAAATCAATCAGAACAATGGTAGATCTTTTATGACAAATAAACGCTGTGGTTGGTGTTCAGATGATCCTATTTATATTGAATATCATGATCAAGAGTGGGGTAAATCCAATCGAGATGAACAGCATTTATTTGAAATGCTTTGCCTAGAGGGGCAACAAGCAGGTTTATCTTGGATTACTGTTTTAAAAAAACGTGAAAGCTATCGCGCCCAATTTTTTAACCACCCGATTCAAACCATTGCCAATTTTACTGAACAAGAGCTTGCACTAAAATGTCAGGATACTGGGTTGATTCGCCATATCGGGAAATTAACAGCGATTCGT
Source organism: Acinetobacter legionensis (assembly GCF_048551735.1). Classification (NCBI taxonomy): domain Bacteria; kingdom Pseudomonadati; phylum Pseudomonadota; class Gammaproteobacteria; order Moraxellales; family Moraxellaceae; genus Acinetobacter; species Acinetobacter legionensis. The sequence continues at coordinate 43,381 of NZ_JBIMBV010000016.1, read as the reverse complement.
GACAATGCCATTGCATGGCAAAACATGAAAGCTCAAGACATTGATATGGTGAACTGGTTATGGGATTTCGTAGACCAGCAAGTACAGCTCAATGATGTCCCTGATTATAAATTAGCGCCTGCACAAACCGAAACCAGTCAAAAGCTTTCCAAAGCGTTAAAAAAGAAAGGTTTTAAATTTGTTGGTCCAACCACTTGCTATGCCTTTATGCAAGCAGTGGGCATGGTCAATGACCATGAAAATGATTGTATATCCCGCTAAAAGTTTAACTGAGCAAACAGGAAGGATTCACATGTCAAATAATACGTTTCATGCTTATGCTGCCTTAGAGGCAGGTGCAGCACTTGTGCCCTATCAATTTGATGCAGGTGAATTACAGCCTCATCAGGTCGAAGTCAAAGTTGAATATTGCGGTTTATGCCATTCCGATGTTTCAGTGATTAACAATGAATGGGGAAATTCAGTTTTTCCAGTGGTTGGCGGTCATGAAATTATCGGTACCATCATTCAACTGGGTTCAGAAGCGAAAGGATTAAAAGTCGGTCAACGTGTTGGTATCGGCTGGACTGCGGAAAGTTGTCAGCACTGTGATCCGTGTGTTAGTGGTCAACAAGTGCTTTGCACAGGAGGTTCAGTTGCAACCATCGTTGGTCATGCAGGCGGGTTTGCAGATAAGGTCCGTGCAGGTTGGCAGTGGATTATTCCTTTTCCTGAAGATTTAAACCCTGAAAGTGCTGGTCCTTTATTATGTGGTGGTATCACTGTTTTTGACCCAATTTTAAAACATCAAATTCAAGCAGTTCACCATGTCGGTGTGATTGGGATTGGTGGCTTAGGTCATATGGCCATTAAAATACTCAAAGCTTGGGGTTGTGAGATCACCGCTTTCACATCGAGTTTGGATAAAACAGATGAACTTAAAGCAATGGGAGCAGACCATGTGGTCAATAGTCGCGATGCCGATGCGTTAAAAGCGCAACGTGGCAAATTTGATTTATTGCTCTGTACGGTAAATGTGAGTTTGGACTGGAAAGCATATCTAAATACACTGGCACCAAATGGCACAATTCATATGCTAGGTTTAGTCCTCGAACCTATGCCGATTCCTGCGGGTGCACTGATTGGCGGTGCAAAATCAGTGACTGGTTCACCAACGGGCTCCCCTTTTGCATTGCGTCAATTATTACAATTTGCAGCACGCAAAAACATTGCACCGCAAATTGAAGTTTATCCAATGTCAAAAATTAATGAGGCTTTGGAGCGACTTCATTCTGGAAAAGCCCGTTATCGTATCGTATTAAAAGCGGATTTCTAATTTAAGTCTGACCATCCATCACGGTTTATCAAGAACCGTGAATGGAATAAGGCTGTCGTGGTATGCGTTTGCTCAAAGATCAGTTAAGCCACACTCTTGGCTAACAATTCACCCCTTACCCAATCTGCCAATAACATAATTGCATCCTGAATCTCTTCCGACAGTTCATGCCCTGCATTTAAGCGAATACAATTGTTATAACGGTGATCCTCACCAAAAATAATCCCTGGCACAATATTGATACTGTATTGCTGGGCATAATAATACAACGCCAAACTATCAATCTGCTCTGGGAACTGTAACCACAAGGCATAACTTCCCTGCGGTTGATTTAGACGAATCTCTACCCCATAAAAAGCATGTTGAATAAACTGTAGATATTGCGCAACTTGAGTCATCAACTTAGGGCGTAACTCACTCAAATGCTGACGATAGGCTCTGCTATAAATCAAATCAGCAAGTCCCAATTGCAATGGTGTATTGACCGAAACATTTTGTAAAATCAACTTGGCATGTAAGTGCTGTAAACGTTGTGGTAAACAGAACCAACCTACCCGATAAGAGGTCGACAACGACTTGGAAACCGATCCGCAATAAACCACATAGCCCTGTTGATCCCAATATTTAATCGGTAACGGGCGTTTGGCATTAAAGCTACATTCAGCATAAATATCATCTTCAATCACGTAACACTGATACTTCGCTGCCAGCTGTGCAATTTTTTCTTTCTCGGCATTAGTCAAACAGAAGCCTAAAGGATTTTGAAAATTGGCGGTTAATAAACAGACTTTTGCAGCTGAGTTTTGCATCTCTTGTTCTAAACGATCTAGATCAAAACCTTCGGTATTGGCAGGGATTTCAATAATTTTTCGTTTGAGCAACGCCAACAATTGCAACTGACCATTATAGTTTGGTGTGGGCACAATCACACTGTCACCGATTTGGCTAAGGCTTTGAATCATCACAGACAATGCTGGCATACAACCATTGCTGATATAAATATCTTCTTTGGCAATATAAAAACCATCTTCAGCCCAATGTGCTGACAAAGCCTCTCTTAGCTGAAGGTGCCCTTGGCGGTCATTATATAAAAAGTCTTCAGGTTTACTGTGCTTTAAAGCACGTTGTATTGAACGGCGTAATGCCTCTACAGGAACTAGATTAGGCGATAACTGAATCGAACCTAAATGGATCAGTTTATTGTTGATTGCTGCTTCATGAATTTGAATTTGTAAGTCTAGATTTGAAACCTCACGCGCTCTCGACTTAAAATCAGGATGGTCAGGTACAGCTATCTGCGGAATTTTTTGCTGTGATTGAACAAAATAGCCAGACTTTTCTTTGACATAAATCAAACCTTGTGCTTCAAGCAATTCATAACAACTTTTTGCTGTATTGAGACTAATATTTTGCAACGCAGCAAATTTTCGTAAAGAACTAAGTCGTTGCCCAACAACCAACTCACCGCAATAAATTTTCTGTGCAATTTGCTGTGCTAATGTTTGATATTGAAAAGCCATATCTGTACTCAAATTTTAATATTTGTTGTATCTGTATCTATAAAGTTAACAGATTTATGCTTGTTTCACAGCCAATTTTTACAAACAAATTGATTTGAAAGGAGAAAAAAATGAGAACGATCGCTTTAATCAGTATTGTCTTTGGATTAACTGCTTGCCAACCTCAACACGTAAATCAAGCTGCTCAGAAACAACATTTTGTATGTAAATCTTTGATTGAAGGCTTTTTAAAAACACAAAATTTAGGTGAATATCAACTTGATCATTTAGAGCCAACTTTACATCAGACCGCACCTATCCGAAACTACCGCTACCATGCCAGCAGTGATCAGCGGATGAAAATTAATATTCCTGTGCAAAAAGACTTGGCGTTTAAATGCCTTCAGACAGCAAATGATCATTTTGAAATCCAATTGGTTAATCCACACCAACCTCGTAGCCAAACTTTACTGAGTCTGGATTTACCGCCACAAAAGACTATCGAAACTTTGACAGCTTTTGCGTTAAAAACTCAATAAATAAACGAACACGCTTTGGTAAATGTTCCTGTTGATAATACACTGCATGGATGTGTTGCTCGTAAAGCTCTATTTGATCTTCAAATAGAGCGATCAAGCGTCCTTGCTTTATATCTTTTAAAATCTCAAACTCAGACAATCTCGCAATTCCATGCCCGCGTAAACACAATTGGCGGACAGTTTCACCACTAGATGCTTTGATTTTTGGTTTGACAGTAAGCCTTTCTCCATTGACTCGAATCGGCCAAGTATTTAAACGACTGACTTTGCTAAAGCCAATTTGCGTATGATTTAAAATATCTTGCGGTGTCTCTGGATAACCATGTGTTGCTAAATATTCAGGACTGGCAACGATATATAACCGGCTTTTACACAACAAACGCGCATGTAAACTCGAATCATTAAGATCCCCAAAACGTATCGCAACATCTGTTTTATGTTCTAATAAATCGATGATCTGATCGTTACTGTTTAACTCTATTTCAATCTCAGGATACAATCGAGAAAACTCTTGCATCAATGGTGCAATCACGTGCAATACAAAAGGTGTCGCAGAATCCACACGAATCAGCCCAGATGTATCACTGTCAGATTTTAATAAAGCATCTTCTGCTTCATTGAGATCATGAACAATTTTTCGGGCTTTTGCTAAAAATAATTGCCCCTCTTGGGTCAATTTAAGTTTACGTGTTGTCCGCTCTAATAAAGTGACATTCAGTTTAGATTCAAGTCGTTGCAAGGCTCGACTTACACCTGAAGTGGTTTGTTCAAGATGCGTTGCTGCTGCAACAATCGAACCACTATCGACAATATTAATAAAAGCCTGTAATTCTTCGAGTGTAGATTTCATTGCTGCTAGCGCTCTGTTTATTGTTGATTTTTAGTCAACAACATTTTGCATATTCCTGTATTTTTCCGCAACAATTAAAGTAGCAAAATACACTCAATCTCAGAAAATAAAGTGAAATCCAGTATGACAAACATCGTTCCTCAATTTGGTGTAGGTACTTTCCGTTTAACAGGGCAAACTGTGATTGATTCGGTGAAAACAGCATTAGACGTTGGTTATCGTGCTGTAGATACTGCTCAAATCTATGGCAACGAAGCAGAAGTCGGTCAGGCCATTGCAGAAAGCCATATCCATCGTGATGATTTGTTTATCACAACAAAGATATGGACAGATCATTATCAAGCCGACAAACTTATTCCAAGCCTTAAAGAGAGCTTACAGAAGCTGGGTACTGATGCTGTCAACTTAACCTTAATTCACTGGCCTGCACCAAATCTAGGAATTTCTGTTACAGAAATGATGCACAACCTGTTAGAAGCGAAAAAGCTGGGCTTAACTGAACATATTGGAATTTCAAACTTCAATATCGACTTATCGCAACAAGCCATTACTGCTGTAGGACTTGAAAATATTGCCACCAACCAAATTGAACTTAGCCCTTATTTACAAAATGATAATTTGGTGAGCTTTTTACAATCACAAAATATTGATGTGACCTCTTATATGACTTTGGCGTATGGCAAAGTTTTAAATGACCCAACGTTAACTGAAATTGCCAAACAACATCAGGCTTCTAGCGCTCAAATTGCATTGGCATGGGCGTTGCAGAAAGGGTTTGCTGTCATTCCGTCGTCAACTAAACGTGAAAACTTAATTTCCAACTTAAAAGCGCAAGAGATTCAATTATCTGCTGAAGAAATGCAATTAATCGCGCAATTGGAACGTAATGGCCGTGAGGTTGATCCTGAAAACTTAGCACCTCAGTGGGATGTTTAATTCGCCAATGGAGTAAAAGTGATTTAAAGCAGAACAAATCTTGGCTCAGGCTTTGATTAGCAAAGTTTGATTGCTAGGCTTCGAAATACACTTTACCCCTTTTGCTCATGGCTTAGCTTGCTTCGCAAGATTGTTTCTTGCGAAGCTTTATTTTGTCACTTCATCAAAATAGCGGCTGAAAAGTAAAGATCGTCATTAACTTGATTGCTTGAACGCTGTTACACGCCATCATTTTCAATATGTTGTATATTTGAGATTTCTCATGAAATTAAATTTTCCCTTACTCGCCTTGGCCATTGGCGCTTTTGCAATAGGAACAACAGAATTTTCCCCTATGGGCTTTCTTCCCCAAATTGCAGAAAATTTGAATATTTCAATCCCAACCGCAGGTATGCTGATTACCGCTTATGCACTCGGTGTCATGATTGGTGCACCGTTTATGACCTTATGGTTTGGACGGTTTCCACGACGTAAAGCGCTTATTTTAGCCATGATTATTTTTACCATTGGCAATATTCTCGCTGCAATTGCTCCCAATTATTGGGGCTTAATGGCCGCTCGAATTCTGACCAGCCTCAATCATGGGGTGTTTTTCGGGATTGGTTCTATTGTTGCAACAAGCGTCGTACCTAAAGACAAACAAGCCAGTGCAGTTGCCACCATGTTTATGGGCCTCACCATTGCCAACATTGGTGGTGTGCCTTTAGCCACATGGGTTGGGCAGAATATTGGCTGGCGTATGTCATTTGCAGCAATCGCTTTACTCGGCGTGATTACCATGTTATCGCTATGGAAAGCCTTGCCTGAAGATAAAGCAAGCCAACGTCCAGATGTCAAAGCGGAATTAAAAGTGCTGACTCGGTTGCCTGTAGTTCTTGCATTGCTCACCACGGTGATGAGTGCAGGTGCAATGTTTACCCTATATACCTATATTGCGCCTAGCCTACAAAACATCACCCATGCAAGTCCGATGTTTATTACCTTGATGCTGGTACTGATTGGGATTGGCTTTTCAATTGGTAATCACTTAGGTGGAAAATTTGCAGACTTGTCACTGACCAAAACATTGACCAGTTTCTTACTGTTACTAATGGTGAGCATGTTGCTGTTTCCAATCCTGGCTCAAACTCAAATTGGTGCAGCATTGGCACTGATTGTCTGGGGAGCTGCAGCCTTTGCAGTGGTCCCACCTTTACAAATGCGTGTCATGTCTGTTGCTCATGAAGCACCTGGATTGGCATCCTCTGTGAATATTGGTGCATTTAATTTAGGTAATGCTTTAGGTGCAACAGCTGGTGGAGCAGTATTGAGTATGGGGATGAGTTATGCTGCAGTGTCTATTGCAGGTGCGGTACTCACAGCTTTAGGGTTAGTGCTAGTTTTTATTCAAATGAAAATGAATAAAGCATCTGTACGGCAGTATAGTCATTCAGCGTAGTGATTAACAATCGTCACAAAGACTACAAGTAACCTTTCTTTCTATATCAACACATTGAGAAAGGTTACTTTCAATATTTAAATGAGCGGAAAGATCTGCCAAGCATTATTTTTTCAAATATAGCGTTGTTTCGTCAGTAAGGTCTGCTTCTGGATTATTGATCTAATAACGCCTATTTTAAAATATCAGGCAAAGCTGTAAAGGGTTTATTCTTTGCCAATTCTGTTTTCATTTTCTGCAACATCTGATAAGGCTGCTGTTCAACCAAAATATTGGTTAAGCTTGCAGGAATAGAGCCTTCTGGATTGGCGTGTCCAGAGGTAATGACTTTGACTTTATTGGCACCCAGTTTTTGAAAGGTCCAATCACCTGAATAATCTTTTAAACGCACATAGTCAGGATTTACTGCTTTGCCTTGCTGAATCGCAGAGTTTTTAATAAAAATACTGCCATTTGCATCTTTAGACATGGTTCCTTTAACCACCATATCTCGATCTTTTAACGGAAAGGGGAAATCTAAAACCATATAAATGCTGAATTCGCCTTTTTTATCATCGCGAGATAACACTTCAGCTTTGGCAACATTGGGGACCCATTTCGGTGAGTTTTTGACGTCCAATACCAAAGCAACAGCACGATCAATCGGCACGTCTAATATTGTTTCAGCTTTATAAGACAACACAGAATTACTGGCATCCTTGTATGTCCATACCTGAACGTTATTCTTATTCAAACTTAATTTAGCATTGCTTGGTAAAGCAGCTTGTGTAGTCAGGCCAAAAGCACTGATTACACAAGCAAATAACATCACTGTTTTTTTCATTTTTGAATGTTCAAAATTTGACTAATTGTTTTAATTCTATCGCATCAGATTTTAAGCTTAAATATCATTTAAGCCTAAAACGTCTTTCATATCGTATTTTTTTGCATCTTTGCCGACAACCCAAGCAGCTGCACGTACAGCACCTGCAGCAAAATTCATACGATTCGTGGCTTTGTGTGTCACTTCCACACGCTCACCTTCGCCAATAAACATCACTGTATGTTCGCCTACAATATCACCACCACGAATCGTTTCAAAACCAATGGTTTCACGTTCACGTGGACCTGTATGCCCCTCACGACCATAGACAGCAACTTTCTTTAAATCACGCCCCAGTGTGTCAGCAACAGCTTCACCCATCATCAGTGCAGTACCTGATGGTGCATCTACTTTATGACGATGATGTGCTTCAATAATTTCAATATCCACAGTATCGCCAAATACTTTAGCTGCCAGCTCAAGTAATTTAATCGAAACATTCACACCCACTGAGTAATTTGCAGCATAGACAATCGGTGTCTGAGTCGCAGATTGATTTAACAGCTCTTTTTGTTGATCCGAAAAACCAGTTGTGCCAATCACCATCGCAACACCAGCAGCACTGCATAATTTTAAATTATGTTCAGTTGCAACAGGTGCAGTAAAATCAATTACCACATCCACATCGTTGAGGATCTCTTCTAAGTTGCCAACCACTTTAATCCCCACAGCACCAATTCCTGCAAGCTCTCCTGCATCTGCGCCAATTAATGTGCTTTCTGGACGCTCTACTGCAGCAGCAAGTTGAAAACCAGCTTGTTGTACAGCTTGAATCAATGTACGGCCCATACGGCCACCTGCACCTACAATACCAATGCGTGGAGCTGCTGACATACGTTATTCCTAAATCTGAATTTGAAAATTTGGCTCTACTATAACAAAACTCGGTTCTAAGACGACGTTTCAATATAAAAAAATACTGCAATCTTTTTGCTTGCTTTGGGATCTTGTGCGCTCATTGATCCAAAATAGCCTGAACGAATAAATAGATTAATTTTATAAAACATATCGATAAAACTTTGAAAAATTTAAAACTTTTCAAATCTATTTCATCAAAATGCAAGAATCCCACAGCAGACTACATGCCACGAATGAAAATAATATGGCTTATAAGGAGATCAATATGCATTCGAATAAAATGGCTTTCGCTCTGGTACTCGGCATGATCATGACAAATGTTTGGGCTGAATCAGCGCCTGCAACAACATCAGCAACAACTGAAGAAAAAACGCTTGCTCAACCCAATAGCAACACAGCATCTGAACCTCAAACAGAAGTCCGTGTTGAAGATATTGATGCACCAATCATCGAGTAATAAGCACCTATTTTTCAGTGGTTGAGGGTATGTCCAATATCTTCGACCTGTCTTTTTAAATAGCTCAATTCAATTGTAATCATCATCATAAAAATCAGACGCTACAGCTAAACATCAACACTTATTTTGTTTGTAAATCATCTAAAAAATTCTTGAAATGTGTATTAAATTACAGCTAAAAATAACTAAAAAGCAAAATTTAAATTTTCAGATCTATTAAACTAAAGACGCTTGGATGCAATCATAAAAAGCAAATATCAGAGGAAATATCATGCAACTCAAAAAAATCATTTTAGGATTGATGATGACTACAACTGTTTCACTCGTTTGGGCCGAAGACACTCCCCCACCTACCGCTCCATCATCAGAATCATCGATATCAGCAACAAATCCCGCGGTAATCCTCCCCCAAGATGATAATTCAATAGATGCTGCCCCGGATGACAACGAATTTGATTTATCACCATCGGATCAAGCATCAAAATAAAAAAACGGAGCAACAAGATCTGTTGCTCCGTTTTTACCTATTCAATGTTTAGCTTGCTAAATGAAAAGGTCTAAACTCAATTAGTCAAATAAACGATCGAAGAAAGATTTTTTCTTCGGTGACGATTTATTATCATCACTTTCCATCGTGGCTTGAAGTTCTTTCAATAGCTCACGTTGGCGGCTGGTCAAGTGTACAGGTGTTTCTACCACAATACGGCAAAGTAAGTCACCTTGCATACTGCTACGTACAGGTTTTACCCCTTTACCACGTAGTCGGAACATTTTACCTGTTTGTGTACCTTCAGGTACCTTCAAACTTACACGACCATCCAACGTTGGAATTTCAAGTTCTTTACCTAAAGCAGCATCTGCGATACTGACTGGCACATCCATATATAAGTCTGCACCATCACGTTGGAAAATATCGTGCTCACGCACTACGACTTCAACGTATAAATCACCAGATTGACCATCACGGATTGCTTCACCTTTACCGGTTAAGCGAACGCGATCACCATTATCAACACCTGCAGGAATAGTAACTTCAAGTGTCTGCTGACGATCTGATACACCTGAACCATGGCATTTGCTGCATGGATTTTTAATAATTTTACCTTGTCCACGACATGTACTACATGTCTGCTGAACAGAGAAGAAGCCCTGTTGCATACGCACTTGACCTGCACCATGGCAAGTCTTACAGGTTTCTACATCATTTGGATTTTTTGAACCTTTACCATCACACACATCACAAGGTGCTGGTGCAGTAAAGGTAATGGTTTTCTTAACGCCTCTCACCGCTTCTTCAAGCGTTAATTCCATAACATAGCGCAGGTCGGAACCACGACGCGCACGTTGCTGACCACGGCCACCACCGCCAAAAGCGCCACCAAAGATGTCACCAAACTGACTGAAAATGTCTTCGGCGCTGAAACCACCACCAAAGCCACCGCCGCCCATACCACCTTCAAAGGCGTTATGACCCATACGGTCGTACATGCTACGTTTTTCACCGTCAGAAAGAATTTCATATGCTTCCGCACATTCTTTAAACTTTTCTTCAGCTTCTGAATTGTCAGGATTACGATCTGGATGATACTTCATCGCCAACTTACGGTAGGCTTTTTTAATTTCATCATCACTAGCGGTTTTAGCAACACCTAAAACCTCATAATAATCACGTTTAGCCATGATTGGCGATGCTCCACAAAATTTGATAATACTTCTATGCAGAGTAAATTGGGGGCGATGTTATTTTTTACAAGCGTGAAATGTGGTTTTTTTTTAAAAAACAGCTTTTTTCTGCAAATATTTAGTAAAACCTTTGAGCCATGTATTGAGTAAATATAACCACGCAATGGCGCTAAATACCACACCTGCCACAGTGCACGCTTTTACCCAAATGAAACTGTCCCAATAGAAAAAGATTAACGGAATAAACCATAGCGCAGCAAAGGCTGCCAAAATCAAAAAAATAAGAGCATTGCGCATAATCCACAACGCTTGCGCATGTATCCATACCTCTGCATTATCTGCCACTGCTACTTTACGTGCTAACCAATACGCCAACACGGCTGTAATCACCGTAAACAATGCGAGAAACATAAACAAATAAGAGCTCGTAATAAATTTACGATGCTGTTCTGGATTTGTTTGCCCCATGGGTGTTTTTGACCTCAAATTTATTGCATACCGATTTACTTATTATGCAATAAAATTTCCTATGTTATTTTCTGTTAAAGATTAAGTGCTACTATATTGAAGTTTTCAATTTTTCGCACCTAATATTCTCAACAATTTATGTATTTTCTGTAGTTTTTTTAATCTTAAACCAAGTCGCATACAGCGCTGGTAAGAAAAATAACGTTAAAAGTGTCGCAATAATTAAGCCGCCCATAATCGCCACTGCCATTGGTCCAAAGAAAATACTTCGAGAAAGCGGAATCATGGCCAATACAGCTGCCAAGGCGGTGAGAATAATTGGACGGAATCGACGAACTGTTGCATCCAAAATCGCATCCCATTGATTCTGCCCAGCTCGAATATCTTGTTCGATCTGATCAATCAAAATCAGTGAGTTACGCATAATCATTCCAGATAATGCAATAGTACCTAGCATTGCCACAAAACCAAAAGGCTTATTGAATAAGAGCAGGAATAAAACCACCCCAATTAAACCTAAGGGCGCTGTCAAAAATACAATGAATGAGCGAGAGATACTCTTTAACTGAAGCATCAGCAAAGTAAAAACCACCGCAAGGAATAATGGCATACCTGCATTCACAGAGTTTTGCCCTTTTGCGGACTCCTCTACCGCGCCACCAACTTCTAGCAAATAACCACTTGGTAATGTTGTACGAAGCTGATCCATTTTTTCAGCCAGTTCATTGACTACGGTTGCAGGCTGTAACTTTGTTCGAATATCTGCACGTACGGTAATGGTCGGTAAACGATTGCGGTGCCAAATCAAACCATCTTCAAATTTATATTGAAGTGTAGCGATTTGCGCCAAAGGTACGGTGGCGCCTTTACTTGTTGGAACAGCAAGACTGGATAATGCTTCAACATTGACACGTTCAGCTTGATCTCCTCGGATACGAACATCAATCAGCTCACGTTTTTCACGATATTGATTGATAATTGCACCCGATATTGAACTGTTTAAAAAATTCGCCAAATCTTCTGAGGTCACACCCATTTGACGGGCACGGTCTTGATCAATCACTAACGAAATAATTTTACTTTGCTCACCCCAGTCCAAATGAACATTTGCGGTATTTGGATTTTCACTAACCAGTTGAGCAACTTTTTGTGCTTCCTCACGAACAACTGCAATATCTTCACCCGATACACGAAATTGCAATGGATAGCCGACTGGAGGACCATTTTCTAATAAAGAGACACGGATACGCACCTGTGGCAATAATTGGCGGATTTGCGTATCTAAGGATTTACGAATTTCATCACGATCATCCAGTGAAGATGCTAAAACCACAAATTGTGCAAAACTGGCTTGCGGCATTTGTTGATCTAAAGGCAGATAGAAGCGTGGTGTACCTGTCCCAACATACGCAACATAATTATCAATGCCCTTTTGCTTGGATAAAAATGCCTCAACTTTCTTCACTGCATCTTCAGTTGCAGTCAGTGATGCACCTTCTTCTAGTTTTAAATCGACCAAAATTTCGGCACGGTTTGAAGACGGGAAAAATTGTTGTGGTACAAACTTAAACATCACCACAGACAGGACAAATACCCCAACCGTAATTGAAATGACGGTTTTTCTATAAGTCACACACCAGTTCACCAACTTTCGAAAGCTTTGATAAAATTTAGATTGATACGGGTCAAAATGTTCACCGTTATGATGAATCACAGGCTGAGGTTCTGGTTGCTTGCGTAATCTTGCCAAAAGACGCTGATACCACGGAGCTTTTTGCGGTGTTTTGTTAAAATCTGGAAGTAATTTATCTCCTAGATATGGAACGAAAACCACAGCAGCAATCCATGAGACAACTAAGGCAATCGTGACCACTTGGAAAATAGACCGGGTATATTCACCTGTACTTGAGGCGGCTGTAGCAATAGGTAAAAAACCAGCTGCAGTAATTAATGTTCCTGTCAGCATTGGAAATGCGGTACTGGTCCATGCAAAACCAGCGGCCTTCATCCGGCTATAGCCTTGCTCCATTTTGATGGTCATCATTTCGACGGCAATGATGGCATCATCGACCAACAACCCTAAGGCCAGAATCAAAGCTCCTAGAGAAATCTTATGTAAGCCAACATCAAATAAATTCATTCCCGCAAAAGTCATCGCAAGCACCAGTGGAATCGAAAATGCCACCACCAAACCTGTACGAAAACCAAGCGAAAAAAAGCTCACCAATAAAACGATAATGACCGCTTCTGCAAGAACTTTGACGAATTCATGAATACTACGTTGTACAGCCACCGGCTGATCTGAAACTTTTTTCAGCTCCATACCTAAAGGCAGTGATTTTTGTAAGGTTTTAAATTCAGTTTCTAAGTTTTTACCCAGTGCGATGATGTCACCACCTTTACGCATAGAAACTGCTAGACCAATCCCATTCTCGCCCATAAAACGCATGCGAGGTTGTGCAGGCTCACTAAATCCACGATAAATTTCAGCAACATCGCCCAGTTGAATAGTTCTGTTTCCCACCAACAATGGCATTTTTTTCAAATCATCTACACTTTTTAAAGCACCACTGACTCTTACTTGAATACGGTCAGTGCCTGTTTCAAAAAAGCCCGCACTGGTTACACTGTTTTGCTTTGCCAAGGCTTCTTGGATTGCAGTAACTGGTACACCCATTTGCACGGCTTTGGTGTTGGAAAGTTCAATCCAGATTTTTTGATCTTGTAGGCCCACCAGATTGACTTTACTGACATCTTTTACCCGTTGTAAGCGAAGCTGCAAACGGTCTGCATATTCTTTTAAAGTAGCATAATCAAAATCTTTACCAGTTAAGACATAGATATTACCGAAAGTGTCCCCAAACTCATCATTAAAGAAGGGCCCCTGAACACCGGAAGGTAACTGTGTTTTGATATCACCTACTTTTTTACGTACTTGGTACCATACATCTGGAATTTGGTTAGATTTTAATGAGTCTTTTGCCATAAACATGACCATTGACTCACCAGGACGCGAGTAAGCCATAATCTTGTCATACAGCCCTGTACTCATCAGTTCTTTTTCTATTTTATCAGTAACTTGTAAAGAAACCTCTTGAGCTGTTGCACCTGGCCAATAAGTTTGGATGACCATGACTTTAAAGGTAAATGGAGGATCTTCACTCTGAGAGAGTTTTGAGTAGGAAAATAAACCCACAATACCCAGCAAAATCATAAAATAAAGTACTAATCCTTTATTTTTGAGTGCCCATTCTGACAAATTAAAGGAGTTAAATGGACTCATGATCATGCTCCTTTTTGAACAGTTACAGCACGATTTTCACGGTCTACTGGGTTTATTTTTTGCTTTTCACGAAGTAAATGTACCCCTCCTACAACCACCCATTGTCCAGGATTTAACCCTTTCACGACAGTAACATTGTCACGACCATAGCTGCCTAAAGTCACGGAAACCTTATGAATGGTTTGGTCTGGATTCAGTACCCAAATATAGGCTTGATTGTTATTTGCCGAGACGCTAGATAAAGGTACACTCAATACATTTTGAATATTTTGATTAAAGAATACCCGCGCACTTTGCCCAAGTTGAATCGCGGACTGCCCTTCTTTTAAAGCCACTTTGACCATAAATGTACGTGACTGATCGGCTGCTGGAGAAATCTCTCGAACATAGGCAGCAAATCGATCTTGAGGTTTAGACCATAAAGTTACCCATGCATTTTGACCGACTTTAATCTCTGCAATAGCTTGTTCAGGGACACCTATCACCACTTCACGATCCCCATCAATCGCCAGCTGGTATGCCGCTTGTCCTGCTGAAATCACTTGTCCAGTTTCAATATTACGTTGGGTAATCACCCCATTTTTATTGGCTATCAATTGGTTATAGCCGGTTTGATTGGCGCTCACATCATAATTGGATTGGGCTTGTTTTAAACTTGCCTGAGCAGAATCATATTGATTTTTGACTGAATCATATTGTGAGCGACTCACAGCATTGATCGGTAAGAGTTGCTGAAAGCGTTTAAATTCATCTGCTGCGGCCTTGGCCGCAGATTGCGCACTTTCAAGTTGTGCTTTGGCTGAGTTCAATTGTAGCTGGGCATCTTTCACATCAAGCTTTGCTAAGACTTGACCAACTTTGACACGAGCACCAACATCGACATAGCGTTCTGTAATTTGTCCCCCGACACGGAATGCCAATGCTGTTTGCTGTCGAGCTTGGACATCCCCCGCATAACTTTTTTGATCTTCATGTGATGTTGCAGGTTGGGTTACCATCACCAAGGGAATTTGTTCCGCTTCAGGTGCTGGTTTGCTACACCCCACTATTGTTACACTACACAATACCAATAGGCTCGTGATCATTAAATTTAAACTACGCATAGGCAAGGCTCTTAATCAAATGCATTTTTTCGGGCAAAATAGAATGAGTATATTTATTTGCTCATTTTTTAATTAATATACTGCATGGTACAGTAATTGTGAATTGTGTATAGAGTAATTAACCTATTTTTTTTTGGAAATTATTGTGCAAACAACCGCTGGACGTCCAAAGGACTTAGAAAAACGGAAACACATTTTGGAAGCCGCCAAAAAGCTATTTCTAAAATTGGGTTATCATGGTTCAAGCATGAACCAAATTGCCAAAGAAGCTGGCGTCACAAAGCTGACGGTATATAACCATTTTCAAGATAAAGAAACTTTATTTTGCTGTGCCATTGAAGCAACCTGTGAAGCATCTATTGATGCTCGACCATTACGACTCAATGTTCAAAGTGATTTTTATGCGCATTTTTTTCAGGCATGCGAATTGGCACTCACTGTTATTAGCTTACCTGAAGCCATTAAACTCGAGCATTTGTTGTTAGAACTTGCCGCAGAGAAAAATCCTTTGGCTTTACAGTTTTATAATTCTTCCCATCAAAGAATGTGTGCAGTCTGGCAAGATTTTTTCCAACAAGCAGGCACACTTAAATTTATTCAAGCAGATGACATTGAAAAACAAATTAATCTAATTCTGTCATTATTATTGGGTGTTCGACACCACGAGGTCTTATTGGGGATTCGCCAAATTCCTACGGAAGATGAAAAACAGCAAATCATCGCCGAAAGTATTGATTTATTTATGCTGAAATATAAACCCAACTAAAATTATTTAAAAACAAAATAATGTCCAATTCTTGTTTAAGGCATACTCAATGCATATCGCATAGGCTTGTTGATATAAAAAGGGCAAAAAATAAAGCTAAATATCCAAATTAAAATTAAGTCAAAGTCGACTTCTTGCACAGTCATTTACATACTTTTGTAGGGAGTCACTTGGATTGTGGTGGAATCACGTTATATTCGAGATAACAAGAACTGGAGAGTAACAAATGGTTCAACAAATTGATGCTCCGCTGCGTGAAGATGTACGCTTACTCGGAAACCTTTTAGGCGAAACGCTAAAAGAACATGCAGGACAAGATTTGTTTAATCAAATTGAACAAATTCGGGCTTTAGGTAAAGGCGCTCGAGATGGTCAAATTGAAGCAGAAAAACAACTTGAACAATTATTTTTAAATTTAAAAGATGATGAAATTCTGCCACTCACCCGCGCCTTTTCACACTTTCTAAATTTTGCCAATATTGCTGAACAATATCACGTTGTACGCAGTCGTCGTCAAAGTGAGTGCGATGAAAATTCACCATCACCCAATGTGCTGGATCATTTATTTAGCAAGTTTAAAGATCAGCAAATTTCAACAGAAACGCTCTATAAACAAATTTGTGAATTAAAAATTGAGTTGGTCCTCACGGCGCATCCAACTGAAGTTAGTCGTCGTACTTTAATCCAAAAATATGATGGCATTAATCATTGCCTGTCTACTTTTGATCAGCAAAAACTGACACCTAAGCAACGTGCAGATGTGTTGACTGATTTAAAACAATTGATCTGTTCCGCATGGCAAACTGACGAAATCCGTCAACACCGCCCGACTCCGATAGATGAAGCAAAATGGGGCTTTACCACGATTGAACAGACCTTATGGAATGCAGTTCCAAAATTCATACGTGAATTGGATGACCTCGTTCAGGACAATTGTGCACAGGCCTTGCCTTTAGATATTTCTCCAATTCGTTTTGCATCTTGGATGGGGGGTGACCGTGATGGTAACCCAAATGTTACGCATAACATTACTCAAGAAGTTTTGTGGTTGTCGCGCTGGAAAGCGGCTGACCTTTATGTGCGTGATATTGAAGATCTTCGTTGGGAACTCTCGATTGAAGCCTATTCCAATGAGCTACTTCAAGCTTTGGGTTATAGCCATCCTGAACCTTACCGCGAATATTTGCGTGCGACCCGTGAACGCCTCAAAGCAACTCGTCAATGGTTAGCAGATAAATTACGTGGTCAACATTCTGATGTAGATCGCAGTTTAATCATTCGCCATAAAGATGAATTATTACAACCATTACTGCTCTGCTATCGCTCACTGATGGCATGTAATTTACCTGAGATTGCCAATGGTAAATTGCTCGACTTTATTTATCGGGTAAATTGTTTTGGCATTGAATTACTTAAACTGGATATTCGTCAAGAGTCAGGTCGTCATCGCCAAGCCATCTCAGCAATTACTGAATATCTTGGTTTAGGCAATTTTGAGACATGGACAGAACAAGCTCGCCAAAATTTCTTATTACAAGAATTACAAAGCAAACGCCCGTTATTGCCTAAACATTTAAATGAACCATCAGGTAGTCTGATTGAAAATCTTGATGTTCAAGAAGTCTTTGCAACCATGCGTACTTTGGCTGAACAACCCAAAGAAAGCTTGGGCGCTTATATCATTTCAATGGCTGAATATCCGAGTGATGTTTTGGCGGTACTATTACTCCAAAAAGAAGCAGGAATTGAACACCCACTACGCGTTGTTCCTTTATTTGAAACCTTGAAAGACTTAGATGGTGCTGCAAGTACCATGAGTACCCTGTTCAATATGCACTGGTATAAACAACATATTCAAGGCAAACATGAAGTCATGATTGGTTATTCGGACTCTGCCAAAGATGCTGGCTTTATGTCAGCAAACTGGGCCCAGTATCGTGCGCAAGAAGAGTTGACCGCAATTGCCAAACAGCATGGCGTTCAATTGACCTTGTTCCACGGCCGTGGCGGTTCAATCAGTCGTGGTGGTGCACCAACTCAACAAGCATTATTTTCTCAACCACCGGGCTCAATTTCAGGTGCAATTCGTGTGACTGAACAAGGTGAAATGATTCGCTTTAAGTTTGGTCTAGAAGAAATTGCCTTACAAAATTTGGAAATTTATGCTGCTGCAACCTTAGAAGCAACATTATTACCACCACCTATTCCCAAACAAGCTTGGCGAGATTTAATGCACAGTATGACAGATTTATCTGTTCAGGTTTATCGTCAGACTGTGCGTGAAAACCCTCATTTTGTAAAATATTTACGTACTGTCACCCCTGAACTTGAGTTGCAAATGTTACCCCTCGGTTCACGCCCTGCAAAGCGTAAAGTCAGTGGTGGAATCGAATCTTTACGTGCTATTCCTTGGGTTTTTGCGTGGACACAAATCCGGTTAATGCTTCCTGCTTGGCTGGGTACTGGCGCAGCGATCAACCAAGTGATTGATCAAGGCCAAAAAGCAGTATTAGATGAAATGTTAACAGAATGGCCTTATTTCCAAACTTTAATTGATATGTTGGAAATGGTGCTATCTAAAGCCGACTCAAATATTGCACTGTATTATGAATCTCACCTTACCGATGATGAAGATTTAAAAGTACTTGGTGCAGAATTACGTAAACGCTTACATGATGCCGTACAAACGCTCTTGGCAATGAAAGGTGAGTCGGAACTTTTAAGTTCCAATGATGTGCTTGATCAAGCCATGAAAGTACGTAAGCCGTATTTACTGCCCTTACATTTATTACAAGCCGAATTAATGAAACGTCGACGTGCATATTTGGCTGACTGTCATGCAGAACATACCCCGGTAGATCATGCACTGATGGTCAGTATTGCTGGGATTGCGGCAGGTTTACGTAATACGGGTTAAGCCACCCTATAAAAATTATCTTAATTCTAAAGCGAGGAGAATGTGATCTGTCATTCTCCTCTCCTTTTAAAAAACGCGAAACTTTTCACATATTATAAAGCAGCAATAACTTTTTTTGACCAATCGCAAAATCGGATTTTTTTTAAATTTTTACACACAATTTTTTTTAATACTTTGATTTTACGCACTAACATTATTTAATTATTTGACCAAATGGTACAAAACACCAATTTTCCCTAATAAATGCAAATGCTTAGTTTGACTAAAATGATTAAAACTCTCGAAAAGAAAGCGTATGATGTGTCCAATTTGTTTTTTGAGTGCTCAATTTATGTCCAACTGGTTTCCCAAATGGCGTCCTTATTCTGGCAGCATTGATGCAAGACCTGTCGGTACCAATGAGTATTTACCGCCTGCGCAAAGTGTCGTTTTAGGGATTCAACATGCATTTGCTATGTTTGGTGCAACGGTACTCGCCCCCTTTTTAATGGGCTTTGACCCAAACCTTGCCATTTTAATGTCAGGAATTTGTACCATCTTATTCTTTATTGTTACGGGTGGTCGTGTTCCAAGTTACCTAGGTTCAAGCTTTGCCTTTATTGGAGTAGTAATTGCTGCAACTGGCTATGCTGCATCAGGTACAGGTACGCCAAACGCAAATTTAGCTATTGCAGCTGGTGGGATCATGGCATGTGGTGTGTTGTATGCAATGTTTGGCTTGCTCGTGATGGCAACGGGGACCAAATGGATTGAAAAACTCATGCCACCAGTAGTGACTGGTGCAGTGGTAATGATCATTGGTCTAAACCTCGCACCTGTTACGGTGAAAGGTGTCGCTGGTAATGACTTTAATATGTGGATGGCATTGGTCACTGTACTCTGTATGGGTTCAATTGCTGTATTCACAAAAGGTCTATTACAACGCTTATTGCTTTTGGTCGGGTTGTTATTGGCTTATTTGATCTATTTCATTGTTGCAAACGTAATGGGAAATGGAACGCCGATTAATTTCACGCCTATTCAACAAGCTGCATGGTTTGGTACGCCCACTTTCCATTCACCTGTTTTTGATATCAATGCAATGTTAATTATTGCTCCGATTGCTTTAATTCTGGTGGCAGAAAACTTGGGCCATATCAAAGCAGTCAGTGCAATGACTGGCGAAAACCTAGATCCACAAATTGGTAAAGCTTTTGTTGCAGATGGTATTGCAACCACGCTTTCTGGTGGTGTCGGTGCACCTGGTATGACCACCTATGGTGAGAATATTGGTGTAATGGCCGTTACTCGTGTTTATTCTACGATTGTTTTTGTCATTGCTGGTATTTTTGCAATTTTCTTAGGGTTTTCACCTAAATTTGGCGCAGTGATTCATACCATTCCAACAGCGATTTTAACAGGTGCTTCAATCGTGGTCTTTGGTTTAATTACCATTGCGGGTGCGAAGATTTGGATTGAAAATAAAGTCGATTTTTCTCAAAATAAAAACTTGATGGTTGCCGCAGTAACAATCATTTTAGGAACAGGTGACTTTGCCCTTCAATTTGGTGATTTCAACTTGGGTGGTATTGGTACTGCAACGTTTGCAGCATTGATACTCAACTGGTTCTTTAGCTTAAAAGATAAATCATAATTATAAATTTAACCTATTTTAAGCAGCCAAAAGGCTGCTTTTTTTATTTTTATATAATGTGAGCATCTATCCACAAATAAACGCTTTTTATTTCTTGGATAGAGGTCTCACTTGGTACATTTGGATGATCAAGTTCGTTTAACAAGTATTGAAACACTGCTTTTTGTTCAGGATATACATCTATCGTTTGTGCCACAGTATCATTTAAATGGCATGGCCATCCTTTTATATTGTCCAATGTCAAAGGAAGCAGTCGTATTATCCGTTTAATTAAAGATTTCTTAAGGCTGATTAATTCTTTTGCTGTTTTATCAGATGCCTCTAATATGCGTAAATAACCTTGTATATCTGTATCATAACCACTATTTATCGCCTTAATTACCTCGCGATTAATCTGAACATCGTTAAAAAGCGCAGATAAATCTTCTCCATAAATATGCTGACAAAAGAATTTGATCCATGCTCCCCAACTTTGTAGGGAATGCTTATTTAAAACCTCATCTAGAAAACCAATATCGATATCAACTTTAGGTAGAAATGGGTGTAAAACCTTAAGATTTACGCTTATTTCAGCAATCTTTTCATTTAAATTTTTTGGTTTATTTTTAAAAACAACACATAGGTCTAAATCTGACTGACCGATAATTGCAATGCCTTGAGCAACACTGCCATAAACATAGATGCTATGTAAATCTTCTACAAAGCTGCGACTAAAATGGTTAATCACATTTTCTAGCACAGGTTCAAATGCTTTTTGAATCCTCATTGATTGTAATATTCATCCACTTTTAAATTTTCTCAAACCAACATCATACTGCTTATATAGCATTTATTTTGTATTTCAATATTAAAAAAGCCCAACTGTAATCAATAGACAATTGGGTTTGGACGCTTTTTCCATCGGTTCTTAATGATTATTTTTATAGACTGATCAACAACATTTTCTGTTTATTCACGTTCTAAAAAAGTCTTTAAACAAGGAGAGAAAAACAGATTCCCTTGATACATTCCCTGCAAAGTTTTGCTCATCACCATCACCCACAACATCATCAAAATTGCAGCAAATGCTAAGCCTGTATCTACAATAAAACTGAGATGTAATTGGTGACCTAAACTCAATATTGCCAAAGTAAATACACCCAGTGGGAAAGTTAGCCCCCACCAACCGAGATTAAATGGTAGCTCAGTTGCCGCATGTTTGAGTGTGGTTAGAACTGCGATTGCGACCCACCACACACCAAAGCCCAGCAAAATAAAACTTGCCACGATCCCAACATTTTGAAAGAACACACCTAAATTTTCTAACTGAATCAATGCCAAAACCTCAGGAGCCTGAGCACCTAGAATCAAGAGTGCCAACGCACCTGTACCAATTGGCCCTAAAGCTAACCAGCTGGTAATTGCCAACTCTTTGCTCGGCAATTGATGTACAGCCAAACGTAACATTAGAATGGTGAGAATCCCAAAAGCAGGCAATACAGACATCCCCCACAGCATGTAACTGGTGAATAAAATACCCACCGCCTGTTGACTAACATGCGTATGCGCTAAAAGTAAACCGCCTGAAGTTGCTGCAACTTCACAGGCCACAATCGGCAATAACCACATTGCAGTCATTGTATGCAATTGATGATCTTGTTTGTGGAACATACAAAACGGTACCAGCACCCCGATACTCACCGCTAAAACCACATCGACATACCACAACAACTGCGCAATTTGGAACGCAACATCACCATAAATGGGTATGCCATATTTTAAAAAGCCATTTAATACCGTTGCCAACCCCATTGGAATTGCACCTAAAAAGAGTGCCATTGCGGGATGGGAAAAAATCTGCTTCGCTTCTTGAGGATAGATGAGCCAGCGTAGAACATACAGTATGATAAATACAGTAAACAGTAGCGTGTTAAACTGCCACAAAATAGTTGCCAGCTGCCATAAAAAATCAGATGCAAACGGAAATTCAGGCAAGATCAGTGCAACAACCCCTGTTCCCATGGTCATGGTGAACCAGTTTGGCGTAAACTGTCGAATCACATCACCTGTTTGTTCAAGTTGGTAAAATGGCTTTTTCATCGCTTCATCCTCATTTCAGCAGATAAATTGATTATAAAAGCATCTTTTAATAAATAAAATTGATTTAATTTCATAAAATGAATCAATTTTACTGATATCAAAGTATTCTCAGTCATTTTTTTCTGGATAAAAACACAACAACAAAGACGAAACTGTGAGATTATGGCAATATATAGTCCTTTCAAATTTTAAGCTTATTTTGAAACCATGCAGCTGTTACGTCTAAATGCCTTAGCACCAAATTTTCAATTGCCCCAAACCGCTGTGACGATTGGCAATTTTGATGGTGTCCATTTGGGACATCAGGCGATGGTTTCTCAACTCAAAGAAGTGGCTAAAGCCCAAAATTTAAAAACCTTGGTGATGATTTTTGAGCCGCAACCTTTAGAGTTTTTCAAAGGTTATGAAGCACCACCACGGATTTCATCACTCAGAGAAAAAGTAGAATATTTATCTGAATTGGGTGTCGATTATATTGCTATCGCTAAATTTGATAATCAATTCCGTAGCTTAAGTGCAGAAAACTTTGCAAGCCTGTTAAAAAGCAAACTCAATGCGCAAAGTTTGATCTTAGGTGATGATTTTCACTTCGGCAAAGACCGTCAAGGCAATAGTGAATTTTTAAAACAATATGGTTTTGATGTCACCAATCTCAATACCATTGAATTTAATGGCGAACGTGTCAGTTCAACCCGTATTCGCCAAGTTCTTCAAGCGGGTGACTTATCACTTGCAGCAAAATTATTGGGTCGTCCATACAGCATGATTGGTCGTGTGCAATATGGTGATCAAATTGGTCGTACTTTGAATTTTCCAACCATCAATGTTCGACTTGGCCGTCATAAACCTTGTTTAAGTGGTATTTATGCCGTCGATGTTATTTGCGAAAGCACCTCATTGACACAGAAAGTCAAAGCTGAGAACCCCGATAAAATCGGTATTGCTGGTTATCAAACAGATGCGTTATTTGGTGCGGGCCATGTGGGAACACGCCCTGCAATCAAACAAGAACATCCAGAATGGCGATTAGAAGTACATTTTCCAAATGTTTCTGCTAATCTGTATGGTCTGTTAATGCGGGTCACTTTCCTCGACTATTTACATGGTGAATTAAATTACCCATCACTTGAAGCGCTTCAGGCGGGAATTGATGATGATGTCGAGCGTTTGCTTGAGTTTCGCAAAAACACCCCCAAATTTCCTTTTTAACTTAAACTTTTATTGTAAAACGCGTCAGCAATGGTGCTGATAATATTGGATGACAACTTGCATGAGCGATAAGCAAACTTCTGAAAATGCAGTGGATTATAAAGCCACGCTAAACCTACCAGGTACTGAATTTGCAATGAAAGCAAATCTCGCAGTACGTGAAGCAAAATGGTTAGAAGAGTGGTATGCCGACAACATTTATCAGCAGATTCGTGCTTCGCGTATTGGCAAGAAAAAATATATTCTGCATGACGGTCCTCCATATGCAAATGGTTCATTGCATTTAGGTCATGTCGTCAATAAAGTTTTAAAAGACATTATTGTTAAAAGTCGCACTTTAGATGATTTTGACGCACCTTATGTTCCAGGTTGGGACTGTCATGGTCTACCAATCGAGCTCAAAGTCGAAGAAAAAATCGGTAAAGTTGGCGTAAAAGTTGACGCATCGACTTTCCGTAAAGCCTGCCGTGAATATGCATATACCCAAGTCGAATTACAGAAAAAAGACTTTGTTCGTATGGGCGTGTTTGGAGATTGGGATAATCCATATCTCACCATGAACTTCAAACAAGAAGCAGATATTGTTCGCGCGCTCGGTGAAATTGCCAAAGCAGGCCATATCGAACCTGGTCTAAAACCAGTGAACTGGTGTATGGATTGTGGATCATCACTTGCTGAAGCAGAAGTGGAATATGAAGATAAAAAATCTGATGCAATTGATGTGGGTTTCGGTGTTGTAGATCTTGCTGATTTGTCTGCAAAAGTGGGTGTCAGCGTTAGTAATCCAACAGATATCGTGATTTGGACAACGACACCGTGGACATTACCCGCGAACCAAGCAGTTGCCTTACATGCAGATATTGCCTATCAATTGGTGGAAGTTCAGTCTGAGCGTGGCACACAAAACTTAATCTTAGCCAAAGATTTAGTTGAATCTGCATGTGAACGTTACAAACTTGAACAACCAAAAGTATTGGCTGACTTTGTTGGTGCGACGCTCGAAAACTTACAATTACAACATCCATTGATTGTAGATCGTCAAGTACCTGTAATTTTAGGTGAACATGTCATCGCAACCAGTGGTACAGGTGCTGTGCATACTGCACCTGGACATGGTGTGGACGATTATAAAGTTGGCTTAATCTATAACTTAAAAGTAGAAAACCCTGTAAGTGGTAATGGTGTATATTTACCGACTGCGCCTCTTTTTGCAGGCGAGCACATTTATAAAGCCAATCCAAAAATTATTGAAGCATTAACAGATGCTGGCAAACTCTGGGCGCATCTGCCAATTAAGCACAGTTACCCACATTGCTGGCGTCATAAAACACCAATCATCTTCCGTGCAACCCCACAGTGGTTTATCAGCATGGATGCGAATGGGTTACGCCAAGATGCTTTAAATGCGATTGAAAATGACATCGACTTTGTCCCTGATTGGGGTAAAAACCGTATCAAGTCAATGATTGAAGGCCGCCCAGACTGGTGTATCTCTCGTCAACGGACTTGGGGTGTGCCGATTCCATTCTTTGTACATAAAGACACCAATGAATTGCATCCTCGTACCGCAGAGCTCATTGAAGATGTGGCGAAGCTCATCGAAAAAGAAGGCATTGATGGTTGGTATAACCGTGAAGCCAAAGCATTTATCGGTGATGATGCTGAACAGTACAATGCTGTTCGTGACACGCTCGATGTATGGTTTGACTCAGGTACAACGCACTATGCAGTATTGCGTGAACGTGCAGAACTGCAAGATCCTGCTGATTTATATCTTGAAGGTTCTGACCAACATCGTGGTTGGTTCCAGTCTTCATTGCTCACGTCGATTGCGATCCATAAACGCGCACCTTATAAAGCCCTGCTTACGCATGGTTTTACCGTGGATGAAAAAGGTCGTAAATTATCGAAATCATTGGGTAACTTTATCCCACTTGAAGACATCATTAAGCAGTTAGGTGCTGATGGTTTACGTTTATATGTTGCATCAAGCGATTATCGTTATGAAATTGCCGCAAGTAACGAAATTTTTAGCCGTGTAAGTGACAGCTATCGTCGTATTCGTAATACTTTACGTTTCTTATTGGCAAACTTGAATGGCTTTAAACCATCAACAGATGCGTTACCTGTAGATCAATTGATTGCATTGGATCAATACATCTTACAACGTGCAGCAGACGTACAGAAAACCATTCAACAAGCTTATGAAGATATGAACTTCCATGTCGTCACCAATGCTTTGACCAGTTTCTGTATCAATGATTTGGGTGGTTTCTACTTAGACATCATCAAAGACCGCCAATACACGACTAAAGCAGACTCCACAGCACGTCATTCTGCTCAAACTGCGTTGTATCATTTGGTTCAAGCCTTTGTTCGTTGGATGAGCCCTATCTTGAGCTTTACAGCACAAGAAGCGTGGCCATTGATTCCAGAACAAACTGAAAAATATGTATTTACAGCGCATTGGTATGATATTCCAGTGGCATCAAGCACCAACTTGATCTCTGAAGCGGATTGGCAAACCTTAATTGAAGTCAAATCTGCGGTTAATAAACAGATTGAGACAGCGCGTAATGCTAAATTGGTTGGTAGTAACCTGTCTGCTAAAGTTGAACTTTGGGCAAATACAGACCTACAAAACGTCTTGAAGCAATTGGGCGATGAGCTTCGTTTTGTCTTGATCACCTCTCAAGCGATTGTTTATGACTATGCTGAGCAAGGTGAAGCAACAGAACTTGAAGGCCTACGTGTTAAAGTTTCTGCTGCTGAAGGCGAAAAATGTGCACGTTGCTGGCATGTTCTTCCAGATGTGAATACACATCATGCACATCCAGGGCTTTGTTCTCGTTGTATTATTAACCTTCCTACAGGTCAAGGCGAAGAGAGAAAATATGCCTAATCCGCAAAATAAAAAGGGCTTATTACAGTTTTATCCACATAATTTGATGTGGCTTGGACTTTCTGTCCTTGCCATTATCATTGACCAATGGACAAAAAACATTGCAAGTGCAGAGCTGACTTATGCTCAGCCTATACCTGTATTGCCCTTCTTAAATTGGACATTACTGCATAATTACGGCGCAGCATTTAGCTTCTTGTCTGATGCGGGCGGTTGGCAGCATTATTTATTCACAGGTCTTGCAGGCGTTGTATCGATCATCTTTATTTTTTGGCTTATGCGTATGCCAAAAACCACGCTGATCTTACCTGCTGCAATCGCATTGATTCTTGGCGGTGCATTGGGGAATTTAATTGATCGGGTGACATTAGGTTATGTGGTCGATTTTATTCATTTGCATTACCAAGGCAGTAGTTTCCCTGCATTCAACATTGCCGATAGTGCGATCACTCTCGGTACGATTTTATTGTTAATTGATACCTTCTTTTTAGAAAAGCATCGTATTCAACGTGCGGAAGCGCAAAATGACTGAACAAATGATTAACCCCAATGACGAAACGCGTGTTGCGGATGGCTCAAAAGTAGAACTGCATTTTTCTGTTGCCATCGAAAGTGGTGTTGAAATTGATAACACACGTAGCCGTGAAGAGCCTGTAAGCTTAGTGATCGGGGATGGCAGTTTATTGCCAGGTTTTGAAAAAGCCTTATTTGGTCTTCGTGCAGGTGACCGTCGTACTGTTAGCCTTCCACCAGAAGATGCTTTCGGTCCGTGGAATTCTGAAAATGTGCAAAAATTCGATACAGTAAAATTCGAACAACGTCCTGTTGAAGGCCACATGATTGAGTTTGAAGACAAAGCCAAACAAAGTCTATTTGGCGTGGTTAAAACTGTCGGTGAAGATATCACTGAAGTGGATTTCAACCATCCACTCGCAGGTAAAAATATCACGTTTGAAGTAGAAATCTTCAAAGTTACCCCTGCGGGTCAACAAGGTGTGAAAATTATGTAAGCCTTTGCTTATATAGTATTTAAAGCTCCTTCGGGAGCTTTTTTATTGATACAAATACCCACTTCAAAAAGGTCAAGACAAAGCAAAATCCACAGCAGCTTGCACATGGATCGACGTTGTATCAAACAACGGAACAGAAAACTGAGTATCTCCAATGAGCATACAAATTTCTGTACATCCTAGAATAATACCTTCAGCACCCTCTAATATTAGCTGCTCAACAATATGGATGTATTTCTGACGAGATTCTTCCTTGATCACACCTAAACACAATTCATCATAAATAATATTGTGAACCATCTGTCGATGGTCTTGGTTAGGCGTTAGTACATTGATGCCTTGTTCTTCTAACCGACGCTTATAGAAGTCCTGTTCCATGGTAAATTGAGTACCTAACAAACCGACTTTGCCAATGTTCTGATTTAAAACTTCTTTTGCTGTTGCATCAACAATATGAATAAATGGAACTGAGACCGAGCTTTCAATAGCAGAAGCAACTTTATGCATAGTATTGGTACACAGTAAGATCCCTTCTGCCCCTGCTTTCTCCAACTGAATAGCCTTCTCTGTTAAATACAGTGCTGCATCGTCCCATAAGCCTTGACGCTGTAATATTTCTATCTCAGCAAAATCAACACTGATTAAAACAATTTTTGCAGAGTGTAATTTTCCTAATTTTTGTTGAACGCTTTTATTCAGCTGTTGATAGTACAAGTCTGTAGATTCCCAACTCATTCCGCCTAATAAACCAATCGTTTTCACTTTTTTGCTCGCTTAGAATTCTCATCTTTTCTAGGGTGTTTTGATATTTCATCAATGGTTTGCGTTGTAGACTCAAATTGAGCAAGTCAGGCATATGATCAATATCAATCAAGTTACTTTTGTTTCAAGCCCATATATTTTCCAATACAATCGCTTAAAATATCCTGTGACTATCGTACGATATCGTCGTGATCAAGCCTTCATTCATAGTTTCAATTTAAATCTCGTCCTACTTACCGCTGAAACAATCTACACGATATCGCATATTTGTATGATTATTCAGCTATACTTTGATCTCATTTCAGCTCTTTATGATTCGCATGCGCCTAGACTTCTTCGATTTGCAACTGTTTATCAATATCGTGGACACAGGAAGCCTCACCAAAGGCGCAGAACGCTCGTCGATTTCACTACAGGCAGCCAGTGAACGTATTAAAAAACTCGAACAACAATATGCCACAAGCCTTTTTACCCGCCATGCCTCTGGGGTCAAACTCACAATTGCAGGTCAAACTTTTGCAGAACAGGCTTTACGTCTAATACAACAAAGTAAACAGCTTGAACAAGCGATGTCACCCTTCGCAAAAGGTCTAAGCACACAGATGACTTTGTGGTGTAATTCATCTGCACAAAGTGAATATCTGCCCTTATTACTTCCTCAGTATTTGGTTGAAAACCCACATATTCAGATTGATCTACAGGAAGCAGAAAGTAATGAAATTATTCAGACCCTTGAAAAAGGCAATGCAAAACTCGGCTTAATTTCGAGCTTTTTTAATGCACATCAATTACAGACTTTAACCTTTTCAGATGATCCGTTAGTGCTGATTTGTCCATCAAATCATGAATTAAGCCAGCGAACAGAGCTCAGACTGGTCGATACTCTGAACTATGCCTTTGTGGGTTTAATGCAATATCACTCTCTACAGCAGTCGATTGAAAACCAAGCCAAATTGCTTAATTGTGCAATTCAGTATCGTTTAAGATTGCCAAATTTTGCTGCGATCGCTCAAGTGGTTGCAAGTGGTGTCGGCATTGCCATTATGCCCAAACGGGCAGCAATGCGACTCAATCAACTCTATGCATTTGATCAAATTGAGCTGGTCGGTGAATGGGCAAAACGTCAACTACAATTGGCTGCTCAAAACTTTGATGAGCTTCCAACAGCATATCAACACTTTGCCCAATTTTTAATTTCACAAAAATCGAAACTGATTTTAGTTTAAATAATCTGAATTCGATATAAAATTCTTGATGAAATATGATACTCGGAAACGTCATCCGTAACTGTCTGAGGCAGGATCTCATACATAAAGTATTGTTTCTGCGATTCATTGAATACATTGCTGGTGGTTGACGAGTTTTGCGGTGAGCAGCGATGTGGCTACGCAAGATGGTACCCTTGCGGAGCTTAGCTCCACATGTCGAAACAAAAGTAGGGCGAGCCGCAGGCTGATCCTGAAATTGAATGACAGTTCAGTAAGACTCCGTCAAGATCATTGTTTTTCGATATATTAAAGATATCTTTAAGTCAAACTCACGTTAAAGATTTAAGCACCACGCTGATATTCATTTTTAAAATTAACGGAATCATTATCATCTACTTTAATTTTTTCAGTGTACCCAATATGGTCATAGCTTCACCTTTGCAGACAGAGCCATTAAACGACCATTTAAGTCCACGAATTAGATCACGCCAAATTGATGCAATACTGAATATAAGCCAAAAATCACCAAGCCACAGAAGAAAACTTTACGAAATTTTTGCTCTGGAATACGGTAACGGATTTTTGTTCCCACCCACATTCCCATTAATGCGGGTACCAAGGCAATAAGAGATAACTGATAATCAATTGGCGTATCTTCAACAGGGTTTTGATGTAAGAAAACAGCAAGGCACAGGGTTGAAACGGTAAAAGCTAAACCTAAAGACTGAACCAAATCATCACGCTTTAACTGCAAAGATTGTAAATAAGGGACCACAGGAATCACCACCACTCCCGTGGCAACAGTTAAAGCACCGCCTAAATATCCAATGATTGGGGAAAGCCATTTTTCATGTGGTGCAAGATTTGGCATACGTTTGGAAAATAAACCATAGAGTCCATACAATGCTAGCATTCCCCCCAGTAATGCTTCACTATGAAAACCGCTACTAGAGTGGCCTAAAGTTGGGAAAATACTCCAAATTGAACCGATAATAATCCCCAATAATAAGGGATAAAAACGGCGAACCAACCGCCATACATGGCCTTCAGCAAACAATTGCCAAAAATTGGTCACCATAGATGGAATGATCAATAAAGTTGCGGCTTGAAATGGACTAATCACAAGGCTTAAAAGCCCCATTGAAACGGCAGGTAAGCCGAGACCAATTGTGCCTTTAATCATGCCTGCAATTGCAAATACACCAATTACAAATCCCATCATGTCGTTTTACCTCAATATTCTGAGGCAATGCTACGCCAAAGCTTTGCTTTGAAATATCACTGTTTTTAGGATATAGCCTCAAGCAATGATTGAGGCTTGATGTTGAGTATTTTGGCTAAGCGTCTAAGAAAAGAATTTACGATCATTTTACGTTACTCGAGTAAGCAAGCTTTCTATAATTTTTTTACCCTATTTGGATCTATTCACAATGAATATGTCACTTGCCAATTCTACAAAAATATTCCCCACAGCACTGATCTTAGAAAATCAGGGCAGGTATGATTTTGACAAAGAAATCCAACAATATTTAGAACATTATCCAGAGACCCAGTTTATTGATATCTGCTTGCATGACCTCAATGGTCATCTACGTGGTAAGCGTATTGAAGTAAATGCCCTCCATCAATTGCAGAAAGGCTGTTACTTTCCATTGTCTATTTATGCGATGAGTTTGGATGGTCAAGTGGTTGAAGAAAGTGGGCTTGGGAAATATATTGGTGAACCCGATCGCTTATGTATGCCCGTCTTGGGCAGTCTAAAGCCTTGCGCAGATCAACCCAATCAGCACGCCCAGCTGCTATTAACCATGAAATCCGATGATGGTTCAGATTGTGTGATCGAGCCTCGCAATATATTAAAAAGAATTTTATCGACACTGCATCAAATGCACTATTTTCCAATGATGGCAGGTGAAATCGAATTTTATTTGTCTGAAAATGTCCAAGATGCCCCATTTTCTCCCCAATCGGATCCGCTTTCTACCCAATGTTTCGATGTCGATACCCCGCATAATTTTCAAACTGTCATTCAACAAATTGAATTAGAAGCAAAACGACAAGATATTGATTTAACAGGTGTTGTAGCTGAAAGTGCTTCTGGACAATTTGAATTGAATATTCAGCACAGTGACAACATTTTAAAACTGTGTGATGACATCATGAGTATTAAAAGAATGATTCGTCAAATTGCGATGCAACATGGTTTAAAAGCCAGTTTTATGGCGAAACCAAATATGGCAAAAGCAGGCAGTGGCATGCACTTTCATATGAGCATGCGTAACCAATGGCAAGACAATCTTTTTAAAATAGACCAGTTGAAAAACCCAAACCCGATCATGCACAAAGTGATCACGGGTTTACTCGACTTAATGCCCGCATCCATGGCTATTTTAGCACCCAATATTAACGCATTCCGCAGATTCCAGCTTGGCAATCATGTTCCACTCGAAGCCAATTGGGGCTTCAATAATCGTAACGTTGCCATTCGCATCCCCTGTTCAGATCAGGACAATCAACGCTTGGAATATCGTGTTGCGGGTGCAGACGTCAACCCTTATTTGTGTGTTGCAACTATTCTGACGGGTGTACTGCATGGGTTACATGCAGCAATGGATTTACCTCAATCAATCCAACCAGTAAAAGTGATCAACTCACAGCATTTCTTACCTTCTCATCAGCTTGAAGCACTACAATTATTTGAAAAAAATAAGGTTTTTAAGCAATATTTTGGTTCAGATTTTATGCAATTATGGTGTGCATGTAAAAAATTTGAATATCAATCTGTCATCAATAAAATCACAAATACAGAATTGGAATGGGGCATATAAAAGACTAATTCAAAAATGATAATGCCCAAATCAAAATATAGTCAACTTGTCAAAAAACGCATACACAAGAATATAATTTCTCTCAATAAATATCTTTAATTAAATCAACCAAATGGAGAAATAAATTGTTTGATTATAAAAGATTGTTCATTGCCACATTTTGCTTGGAAAGTTTGTGTAGGTGATGCCTAACTTTTTGTAGTGGATACCAAACCTTGTACTACAAACAAAGCCGTGCTTTATTTTTACTCATGTTGGATGAGAGGTACGTCCTGTACCTCCATCCAATGGCGACATCCATGTCGCCCCACGATCGGGTAATCATTTATGATTCAAAAGTACAAAAAACAAATTGCTAACCAATAGTTTCTAAGAGTTGATACAAGAACATAAGCTCATTTATGATCAATGACTTGATGCAAATGATTTATATGAATAATTAGCTGGTTTGGCTATAGTATGATGACCATAAATTAACAATGATCAATAAAAAATCCCTTTTATATAAAAGGGATTTTAAGTAGCTTAGACTGAAGTGCGTTAAAGCTAATTGTACTTTAGATATTGAAATACATAAGAATTTAGAAGTTATTTACACACGGCTTTAAAAAATGCCAGATTAATTTCATCATCATCGATATCACTTGGATCTGAGACTTGCGGATCGCTATTTATCAATTGACCATTTTTTTTATAATCTTCAACCAGTGTAATATTTGTCGTACGATCAGCACATTGGTCTAAATTATGAGAAAGTGTATAGTCACCTTTTTTCATATCAAGTTCTTCACTGTCTGCATCAGCAACAAACTTAGCCCAATAATTTACCGTATTGTCTTTTTTTACAATGCGATCGGTATCTAAATAAAAGCTACCATCGGCATCTTTGACAATAAATTTCCAATTTTCTGCAAGTGCATACTGACTCAAAATTGTTGTGATGCAGATTAGAATAATTTTTTTCATACTGTTCTCTAAAATAAATATTTTTATGGGCAAAATTGAAATCACATCACCGTTATGGACGAATTTCTTTTAATTCTCTTTGGATAAAATGCTGGATCATTTCCCGATAGAGCATTTCCACCAAATCAGGGTTAGTTCCAACATCTATGGCTTTCTGACGTACTTTATTAATCACTTGTTGTACACGCTCTGGAGACTGTACGTCATCTACATTACGTTTAAATCGGACAGCTTGATCAACATAAAATTGACGGGTTGCAATCAGTTCAATCAGCTCCTGATCCAACTGATCGATTCGATCACGTACTTGTTCTAATGATTCACATTTCTCTTTTTTAATCATCTGTTTTTTCTGCATCCTGTGCTTCTATATTATGTTGAGCGCGTTCAAACTCATTCTCGGCTTTATACTTCTGTTCTAACACATTACTAAAAATACTTTCAATCATCCAAACCCGATATAGGCTATTAAAAACGTAACGCTTTCCTTCAATACGCAATTCTAAAACAGGAAAATCAGGCTGATGTTTCTCTGCACATTGCCGATCATTGGCTGTTAATAAAGCTTCCACGTCAGTATCTGTTAGGTTTTCAATTCCTAAATCATGTTGCATTTGCTGTAAATGCGGCTTGAATGATAAATCACGACCTTTGGTCCAAACCGCTTGTAAAATGTCATACATCACATCTACACGTTGTTCTTCTGGTACGCTGTAATAAATCTTTGCCATATTTAAGGTGCTGTCTGCGGTCGGACGACAGAACGGGGTAAATTTTACTTCTGAACGCTTGGAAAGACGGGTCGCCAAACTCCAATCAAAAAAGTCCCGACCGTGATAACTCAGCGGAAATAAATTCAGTTGAATATTATAATAATTTGCGAGTTCTTCTTTGATATATGCCAATAATAACCAACTGATCGGATCTTCTAAGGCAATATATAAATCAAGTTCAGGATGCATGGCCTGAATTTCAGCAAGCTCTTCCGCATCACTCATCAAATGCTCACGCCATTCAATGTGATTGATGAGAAAAATAGGATTATCAATCAATAATTTTTGTTGTTTTAAACGACGAGTTAACCGTAATAAATCATCTACTGCATGATATTTACGCCCACCAAACTCAAAATAGCTTTCTAAAATTGGGCTTTGACCAAAAATACGTTCTGGAAAATTCTGAGGTTTTTGATGCTGACTCGCCATCACAAATAAAGTGCGTAATTTGCCATACTGCTGCTGCCACAGCATATGAAATACATCTTCGAGTAAATAAAGGAAATTTTGACCAGTCAACGGTGTATTTCTAAGAATTGTTTCCGCTTGTTGTAATGCTTCTTGAGTCGGTTGTTCTGGTTTTTCATCATCATAACTAAAGCGATGTTGATTGGCTAAGATTTTGGCATCTTCTAAACTATAATTGCGCCATTCTTCTATGGTCATGCCATTGGGGGGTTCTGCTGCGGTATTGGAAATAATGACTTTAAGTGGCTTCAAATCATCACTTAAAAGATCTTCCAATTGGGGGAGTTGCTGTACAGCAAGATAGCTATAAACATCATCTAAACGCAGATAAATACTCAGTCCCTGTTCCGTAGATAACACCTCTTGACGAATCGGCTTTTGGTAAAACCAACTCGATCGGATTGGATCAAACCAACGGCGTAACAGTGACATGCGTAGAGCCTCGAAATAAGCACTGAAAAATAAAAGAAAATCTGATTGAAACTCACTCAAGCATACCATTCATTCACAGGTGATGCTGATAAAATTAATTCTAACCAGTCATAACAAAACTTATAACAATTTGAATCTGAATGATCAATATCCCAAAACTCGATAAAATTTAAATTGTTAGATCAATTCAATAAAAAGCACCCAATCAATGAGTGCTTTTATTTTGTTTGGAATCTAATTTTAAAGCTTAGATTTCACGCACCGCACCTTTCGATGCACTAGTGGTGTGCATAGCATACGCTTTTAACGCTTTTGAGACCTTACGTGGACGTTCTTCAGCTGGATGCCAACCTTTTTCGTCTTGAGCTTTACGTCGTGCTGCCAAGGTTACTTCATCAACAGCAAGGTTAATCGTTCGATTTGGAATATCAATTTCGATCAAATCACCATCTTCAACCAATCCAATGACACCACCTTCAGCAGCTTCTGGGGATACGTGGCCAATTGAAAGACCTGAAGAACCGCCAGAGAAACGACCATCCGTAAGTAAAGCACATTCTTTACCTAAACCTTTCGATTTTAGATAGCTGGTCGGGTAAAGCATTTCTTGCATGCCCGGACCACCACGTGGACCTTCATAACGAATCACCACGACATCACCAGCTTTGATTTCATGACCAAGGATTGAATCTACAGCAGCATCTTGGCTTTCAAAGACACGAGCCGTACCATTAAATTTCAGGATCGAATCATCTACACCCGCAGTTTTTACAATACAACCATCCACAGCAATGTTTCCGTACAGTACAGCTAAGCCACCGTCTTTAGAGAATGCATGTTCAGCATTACGGATCACGCCTTTTTCACGGTTACCATCTAAAGTTTGATAATAACGGTTTTGTGAAAATGCTGTTTGAGTTGGAACACCACCTGGCGCTGAGCGGAAGAACTCGTAAACCTCAGGATCCTCTGTACGAATAATGTCCCATTTATCTAAGGCATCTTTC
Source organism: Acinetobacter legionensis (assembly GCF_048551735.1). Lineage (NCBI taxonomy): Bacteria > Pseudomonadati > Pseudomonadota > Gammaproteobacteria > Moraxellales > Moraxellaceae > Acinetobacter > Acinetobacter legionensis. The sequence goes on along the minus strand of NZ_JBIMBV010000016.1, from coordinate 7,127 downwards.
AAGGTATTTTCATGTACGGTATGCACCGTTGTATCCAATAAACCTGCTCGATCTAATTCACCTAGAATCGACATGATACCGCCAGCACGATGTACGTCTTCCATATGTACATCTTGTTTTGCCGGTGCAACTTTACACAACACAGGAACTTTACGAGATAAACGATCAATATCGTCCATGGTAAAATCAACACCTGCTTCATGTGCAGCAGCTAATAAATGCAAGACTGTATTAGTTGAACCACCCATTGCAATATCTAAAATCATTGCATTTTCATAAGATGCTTTGGTCGCAATTGAACGTGGTAAAATGGTGTAATCATCTTGTTCATAATGACGTTTTGCCAACTTAACAATCAATTGACCCGCTCTTTCGAATAATTTTTTTCGATTTGCATGGGTTGCTAAAGTTGAACCATTGCCCGGTAATGATAAACCAAGGGCTTCTGTCAAACAGTTCATTGAGTTGGCTGTAAACATGCCTGAACATGAACCACAAGTTGGACAAGCTGAACGCTCATATTCCTTTACTTCTTCATCGGTAAAGCTATCATCAGCGGCAACCACCATTGCGTCGACTAAATCAATTGCATGTTCTGTACCACGGATTTTAACTTTACCCGCTTCCATTGGCCCACCAGACACAAATACCACTGGAATGTTCAGACGCATTGCTGCCATCAGCATTCCTGGTGTAATTTTGTCACAGTTAGAAATACACACCATAGCATCTGCACAATGCGCATTGACCATGTATTCAACAGAATCCGCAATCAAATCACGTGAAGGCAATGAATACAGCATGCCATCATGCCCCATTGCAATACCATCATCGACCGCAATCGTATTGAATTCTTTTGCCACACCACCCGCTGCTTGAATCTGCTCAGCAACCAGTTGACCTAAGTCTTTTAGATGTACATGACCAGGTACAAATTGAGTAAATGAGTTGACTACCGCAATAATCGGTTTACCAAAATCTTCATCTTTCATTCCTGTTGCACGCCATAAGCCACGTGCACCAGCCATATTTCTTCCATGTGTCGATGTTTTTGAACGATAGTCAGGCATTTGTATTTCCAACATTGTTTGAGCTTGAAATGAATATCAATTCACTCTGGCTAAATAAAACTGATATAACAATAAATCAGTCGAAATATGAACACATCATACTATAACTTAGCATATAACCAATGATCTTGAGCATGATCTTTTTTTAAACAAGACGTGTCTATTGATATTCCAACAAGCTTTATAGATAAATAAAACATTAGAATTTAATATAACGCTATCGTGTTGGATAAGACACAAAACTTCTATGAATAATTTTTTATTTTTTAATAAAAAATATTTATCATTTAATAAAAATCACTAAATTTTATTTTATAAAAGGCCTCAAAAGAAGCCTCTTAATTCACTTTTCAACAGATTATTTCTGTTTAATCAAATATAAACCTGTACATTGTTTGCCTTCACGGTCTGTACACAGCTCAGCTGTTTTAGCAGATACCCATTTTAAACTTAATCTAATATCAGCATTGCTATAATCTACAGGCTCGCCACCACAACCGGCTTTTTTGTTGTCTAACTTAACTTTCAAGGCTAAAACATCCAAAGCCTGAGCATTTTCATTTCTTAATATTGCAAAATCACCTGTCATTCGCTTTTGCTTTGTGGTGTAGGTAAATTGGTCAGGCTGAGTAAATTGATAGCTTTCGGTACATTGGGCCTTCGCATTATACACTGTCCAAGTTCCCCAAAAATCCTTGGCCAAATTCACCTGAGTTTTATCAAAAGCTTGTGTTTGTATAGCAAATCCAAACCCAAGCAACGCCAATACTATCTTCTTCATCATTTTTATACTCAATACATTCAAATTAGGTTTTAGAGCTAAGTTAAGTGAATAGGTTAATTGTTTTTTAAAGCATCTCATCAAAAAAAATTGATTAAACACTTTATTTAAAAAGTGTGTTGTTGATGTTCCTTGATTAGTCAACTTGGTAATTGACCACATCGGGTTGTTTATGATTTATTTCAAAACAAATCACCATTGTATAAACCATAACTGTGAATAATTTAAAACGCCCAATGAAATTCATCGGGCGTTTGCATAAAATAAAAACTCAACCGATTTGAAGAATAAACAACTTCTTTCAAACTGAATTCATTTAATTATGCCTTCAGTTTTACCAAGTGATGTTTACTCGGCGATTAGGGGCTAAACATTCGACCAATTGAATTTTTTTGTTCATCCCATTGCATTTCTGATACACGTCAGTTTTATTTTCTGCTGAAAATTGAATTTGATCAGCAGGAATTCCCTGTTGTTTCAACAAATCTACAACGGTATTGGCTCTCGCAGCTGATAAACGTTGGTTATACGGAAATGAACCTAAACGGTCAGTATAACCTGCAACAAAAATCTTACTGTTCCCATCAGTTTGCTTAATTTGATCGGCAATTTTGCTAATCACTTCAGGATTTTTTACTCCGCTTTTATCTGAATGATCAAAATAGAATAAAACACTGGCTGATTGACCTGTAGAGGATAGAGCCGTTTGTTCTGTCGCGGATTGGTTATTGATGCCCCAAGCCATCAGACCTTGGCATTGTTCACCTTTCCAATATAGATTTTCTGAACGGTAGTGCTTATCAAAGTCTATGCGTAACTGGCAACGTTTATATTGATTTGAACTCGGCTCTCGGACATCCAATACATAGTTCCAAGTTTTAACAGCGAAAAGACCTTCAGAAAATTGCGGATTTCCCAAAACATGGCGAATCTGATCTTTGCTTAAACCTTTATCTAAACGTGCCACGTCATCATATTCATAACGATTCACTTGCTTTAGATAACTATCTTTCACTTCAGGAAAATGAATTTCTTGGGTATTTGATGTTTCAATTTCAGCAGCATGACTCAATGACATCACAAGACCACTGAATACACTGAACATAATTTTTTTGTTAAATGCTTTCATTTTTTCTCTCTTAAAAAGTTGTCAAGAAAAAGGAAGACCGTTCGATCTTCCTTGTCTCGTGATTTAATCAATTACACCACTGATACCGATACGAACACTTGGGTCACCTTGAGATGCTGCCGCAACACCACCTGTAATCGACCAACGTCCATTGTCTGCAGTTTTACGTAAGGTCACACCTACCGCATTCTCACCACCGTGATAAGCTGCTCCAGCTGCATAAGTATATTTACCCGCTATATAAGGTGCTGATTCAAGTGCCATTGCTGCTGCAATACCTGCATTGGCTTTTTTCTCAACATCATCAATCCGGTTATTGGTAATACGGAAAGCGTTATCCAACTTGTTGCTGACATTGTCAATTTTGCTATTCAATGCTTGATCCGCTTGGTTCAATGCATCGATTGCACCACCGACATTGTTATACTTAGAGTCACCTACGTTGTAAGTTGGAGCAGTGAAGCTACCTGTAATATTGTCATAACCAGCACCACCGCCAAGATAATTCACAACTGCTTGGTTAGTCGTATTCAATTGGCTGCCGTTGACTGCATCTTTTGATGTTGCATTGACTGCGCCATCTTTAACACCTGTCACAACACGGTTGCCATCTGTACCCGCCACGCTCACACTTGTACCACCAGTATCTTTCGCGACTGTAACAGTTGCATCCTTACCTGCTTGTTGAACTAAACCGACAGTACCATTATTAATATCATTTTTGATGTTGCTGATATCCGTTGAGTTTTGATCAACTTGTTGCTGAACATTCCATAATTGACCACCATTTACAGCATCTTTAGAACCTTGAGTCACTGCACCATCTTTTACATTGCTAATGGTTGTGCCATTTGCACCACCACCGAGTGTGATCTTATCTTTTGATGCATCGTCATATTTAACAGCATTATTGGCAAGCTCATTGACATTGTTATTCACAGTGCCAATTGCGCTATCTAACTGCCCTTTATTGACTGCATCTGTAGCGTTAACAGCATTTGCCACATTGGTAATTGTTTTATTACCTGCGTTAATACCTGCCACCGTTACACTTGGCCCACCTGCAATGGTTAATCCTGTGTTGTTTATCACAACCGCATTACTACCAATTGAGATTCCAGCATTATTGAGAACCGTATCACCTGCTTTCACAGAATCAACTGTTAAATCTTTAGCTGTTGATACTTCATAATTGTCTGAACCATCAGCATTTTTGCTCTTATTCACAACAATATTCTGACCATTAGAAACAGTCGTTTTAGAAGTTGTTGCTACAGAGCCAATGGCTTTATCCAATGCTGTTAAAGCATCTCCAACATTCGACTGATTACCTTGTGCAACATTATAGGTTGGTCCTGTAATGGTGCCGTCAGCATTGACTTTCGCATTACCGCCCAAACCATTTACAAGTGCATTTTGAGTGGTAACAACTTGGTTACCAACAGCTTTTAACTGCGCTACATTTACAGCATCAGCATCTGCGCTACCCGCTGCAACACCAGTAATTTGACGATAAATACCGCTTACCGCATCACCAACTGCTACTGCACCAGTTGTTGATGTTGTATTGCTAATTGCTGTTTTGTCTGCACTTGTTGCAGCTGACAGCGCATAACCCGCAACACCAGCACCAGTCGTCGCCGCTGAGCCATTGCCTAACACAACTGAACCAGCAACTGTTTTGGTCACATTGTTTCCAAGTACAAACGTATCATCTGTAAGCACTTGGTTATTATTACCTACAGAATAACTGTTTGCACCATCAACAATGGTCGGGTCACCAATCGCACCAGAATGGTTGCCTTTCACTTTATTGCCCGTACCAATACTGATTGATTGTGTACCTAATGCCTCAGCACCCTGACCAATTGCAATGGATTGTCTGCCCTCAGCTTTTGTATTGTGACCTAATGCAACAGCACTATCTGCACCTGTTGCCACAATTGCATTTACACCAATCGCTGTAGAGTTTAAACCACCCGCACTTGAGTCATTAGTTGTTCCTAAATCACCTTTCGACATATCGGCATTGGTATGGAAGAACTTAATACCATCGGTATTCATCTTCTGTACTGTTTGACCAATCGTCAAGCGATCTGTGGTTTCTTGACCTTGCTTATCATAAGTTAAGAACAGTGAATCTTGGTTCTTATTGTCAGGTTTTGTATTTACAACTTGGTCAATAATATTCACTTTGTTGCCATTACCATCTACAACTTCAGTGATGTTTTTCGTGACAGCTTGCTTCAATTGCTCTTCAGTCGCTACTCTACCTTTAGTCGCAAAATCACTCGCTGTAAGATCTTTATTACTTAATCCTTCAATTGTGTCACTTGCCTTATTAACAACAACATTACCTACAGTCACTTTATCGAAGTTTACGTCTTTCGCTGTTTCAACTTGATAGTTACTTGAACCATCTGCATTGGTACCAGCAGTCACAACAACGTTGTCTCCAGCGGTAACTGTGGTCTTCGCTTTGGTTGCTGAATCTTTAATGCTGTTGATTGCCCCATCAATTGTGTTTGAACCCGTGCCACCAATGTTACTTGTCGTAATGATACCAGTCGTTGCATCTCTAGTGGTCAAACCGCCAATTGCATTTTTCAGACTATTACCAACATCATACAATTGACTACCGTTGATCGCATCAGTTGATGTTGCGTTAATAGCGCCTGCTTTAACATTGGTGATTGTTGTTCCACCTGTACCTGCAAGGGTTACGCTATCGTAGTTTGCACTACCATCAGCATTCTTGTCGTACTTCACTGCAAACTTATCAGTTTCACCTTGCGATGCATTGAGACTATTGATCGCTTTGTTAATGCTGGTTTCTGTGTTGCCACTACCATCTTTCACTGTCAACGCTGTGTTATCTACACCTGCAATGGTATTGCCTGAGCCATCTTTAACCGAGATGCCATCTTTACCGATCACTGTAGAACCATTTGTACCATTGGTTCCATCGTTCACTGTAATGCCAGTTAAGTTATTGAGGTTTTTATTTAACTCAATCGCAACTTGACCATTTGCAACCTTCGTAGTGATGTTGCTATCTGCACCAACAACTTCAACCGCTTCGCCTAGGTTCTTCTGAACTTTAGCGCCATCTGCTGCTTGTAATGCAAAGCCTTTGCTCGTCGCTGCATTAGTCGCGTCAACAACTGCATTGTTCAAATCACCAGCGTTAACACCTTTGCTCGCATTGGCCTCTTTAGTGTAGTCACCCGCACTCGCAACATTGTTTAAGCTTGTACCACCTGTTGTGGTGATCTTGCCTGTCATTGCATCTTTAGTACTACTTGAAGCACTACCTGCTAATGTGATGTTGTTATAGTTTGCACTGCCATCAGCATTCTTGTCGTACTTCACTGCAAACTTATCAGTTTCACCTTGCGATGCATTGAGACTATTGATCGCTTTGTTAATGCTGGTTTCTGTGTTGCCACTACCATCTTTCACTGTCAACGCTGTGTTATCTACACCTGCAATGGTATTGCCTGAGCCATCTTTAACCGAGACGCCATCTTTACCGATCACTGTAGAACCATTTGTACCATTGGTGCCATCGTTCACTGTAATACCAGTTAAGTTGTTGAGGTTTTTATTTAACTCAATCGCAACTTGACCATTTGCAACCTTCGTAGTGATGTTGCTATCTGCGCCCACTACTTCAACTGCTTCGCCTAACTTTTTGTTAACCGTATTGCCATCTGCTGCTTTTAAGCCAAAGCCAGTATTGGTAAGACCTGTACTTAAGCTATCCAACTGACCTTTGTTCACTGCATCTGTTGCTGTCGTTGCATCTGCTACGTTTTCAACTTTGTTGCCATTGGCATCTAGACCATTCGCAGTCACTTTGCCTGCAAATACTGGTGCATCTGCCAATTGGATATCCAGCGTATTGCCAGTGATCACTGTCTTGATGTTGCTGTTCGAACCTGCGCCTGTTAAGCCACCAGTAATGTTCAGCGTTTCACCCAGTTTACGATCAACTGTACCGCTGTTACCCGTAAACGTTACCGGTTTGATCACTTCAGTATTGAGGTTAGTTAATGCATCACCCACATTGTTCGCTGTGGTGGTCGTACCATCTGTTTTTGTAGTCACATAGCTTGGCGCACTGATCGCACCTGTCGTGTTGTCA
>NZ_JBIMBV010000015.1:0-124093 GCF_048551735.1 Acinetobacter legionensis | reverse complement strand
GTTAAATCGTTTTGGTCTTGTTGCTGAAGAAACTAGAGCCTTAATGGAAGCAACATCCGTCTATCATGAAATGTTAGCTCAATTTTTATTTGATTTACTCTCGAAGGGAGAAGGGACTTTCAATACCAATACGATTCACGCCATATAATCATATTTTTATTTATGAAAGATCTATTGTTTATGCCAATCAAATTTAAACTTTTCACTGTAATAGGTGGCTGTACAAGCTTCTACCATCAGATCAATTCACTGTTCTGCAACAGAACTAATGAAGTTGTTCTAAATTGATTAACGCATTGCCAAAATATTCAAATGCATCAAGCGCACCTTGAATAACTTCATCTTTCTGGCTTGGGCTGAGTCGAGCTTGATCTAGAGCTTGAACAAATCGTTTCCAAACCTTAGCTCGCCCTTCAGGATAAGCAGACAAATTGCGAGCGCCTTTTTCCGCACTGAGCCCTAAATGTTGCTGAGCTTGTTTAAATAAAAATGCAGCTCCCAATGTTGATCCTTCTGAAACGTAAATCCAACCTAGGGCAGCAGGGAAAGTCACATTTAAGCTTTCTAAAGTTTGACCTTGAGGCTGAATACCTAAATCTTGCAGATCGAGTAACGCCTGAGCAGAGCGGCCACGAATATCAATATCAGTTATATATGAAGCTACTTGATCTTGTTGAAATAAATGTTCGATTTCTAATTGAAAATAATACTGAGACAATGTGAATAAAGCATATTTTTCTAAACTTGAAAATACATCTGCTTGTGCCATCAGCTTATGCATTCTTTCATGCTCATCTGCAGTTTGTAATTTTAGACGCATTGACAAACTAAGTTGTTGCTGAGCGTTTGGTTCATTGATCAGTGCTTGATTCATTCCATTCTCTGATTTAAAAGGCGGTATATAAGAGATGACGAATGGAAGGAGAAAAACATGCAAAAGACCTTACAAAAAAAGTTCCTTCAGAGAGCATTTACAAATCATGGAATGTAAACGATAATTATTATTGTTTAGGGTTTTTAAATTTAATTTTATGGTTCCAATTCTCCCCACACCCTCACGGCAGCAGATATTGCAAGACATGTATTTGGATCATCATGATTGGTTGAGACACTGGTTGAACTCGCGAGTCCGCTATCCCTTTACTGCAGCGGATTTGGTTCAAGATACTTTTGTAAAATTGCTACAAACTCAACAGCTTTTTTCTATTCAAGAACCGCGTGCATATTTGGTGAATGTTGCTAAACACTTACTTATTGATAAACATCGTCGTTATATTTTAGAGCAGAATTATTTAGAAACCCTAAAACAGCATGCTGATGATCAGGATATTTTATTATCTTCAAATCAAATTGAAGAAGCAGTACTCATCTTAGATTTTCTCACTGTTGCTTTGCAGGGTACGACAGCACTGACTCGAAAAGCTTTTATTATGTATTACTTTGAAGGTTATAGTCAGAGTGAAATTGCGACTGAGATTGGTAAATCTTTACGCACGACACAGCTATATTTAGCTGACTGTTTACAGTTATGTTATGAGGCGAAAAACAATCTGCTTGAGCTAGAGCAAGATGAACGCTAAACAACTACAAAAAGAGATGGCTTTATGGATTGTTCGTTTAAATACCGATAATTTACATGAACGTCAACAAGCTCAAATCGAGTTTGAAGCGTGGAGAAACAAGTACCCTGAACATCATGATCAACTCGATCAAATGCTTAGTTTCTCACAAACGATGCAGCAATTTTCAACAACACATGGCATATCTAGCCAAGTGTTCGAAATTCAATGAAACTCAGCCAGCAAAGTAAAAAACATATTTTACAAATGCTGAGTAAAACCTTGCTGTTCTTTGTAGGGGTAGGCGGTGTAATCTATTTAGCCAGTGATTCAACGATGCTGTCGTACCATACTGCTGATTTTAAAACTGAAGTTGGCCAAATACATTCAATCACCTTGCAAGATGGTTCCAAAGTGACTTTAGGTGCAAAATCTGCAATTAAACTAGATTTTAGTTCTGAAAAACGACAAATCAATTTAGTTCAAGGGGACATGTATATTGATGTTGCCAAAGACCCTCAACGACCGTTAATCATTCATACACCTCAAGCAGATTTTAAAGCGCTCGGTACTCGATTTATCGTTTATCAATACTCAAACAGCAGCGTGTTAAATATGCTGCATTCTAAAGTTGAAACTCGTTCCTTGGGCAAGGATCATCAATCAAAAGTAGTCAAGCAGGGTGAAAAAATTACCGCTAATCCACTTGGTTTGAGTCCAATATCTAAACTTGATATTGCATCGACAGAGTTTGCTTGGGATAAGCATCAGATATTGGCAGATCAACTTCCTTTGCCTGATTTACTCACAAACTTAAGTCGTTATCATCATCAATATTTAATTTTTAATCACTCTACTTTAAAAGATTATAAAGTCAGTGGTGTGATTAATGCGCAACAGGATTTAGATCAAACCCTGCGTTTATTGGTTAGTCATTATCCAATTAAAATTACTAAACTTGGTAATTATGTGATTTATATTACTTCAAAATAACAAAAATGTTATTTTAGCCTAATTTAATAGAGTTTTTTTAAATAATTTATTTATGTTTGGTTATATTTTTAGATCATTAAATTCTGTTTTAAAATAAAATATTGATTATAACTTTATTGATTTAATTTATAAGTTATTGAATAAAAACAATTAAAATAATTTATTTATTTTTTTAATGTATGTGCATGATAAAAAGTTAACTTGGGAGATATTGTGGTGAGAATATATTGTTGTGGGGGTGGTGGTTTTTTAAAAATTGGTTGAAATTTAAAATAAAAATAAATTTTGAATAGCTGGATTTTAAAACAAGTTTATGCTTAAAATAAACAGATTTTAAAATAAATAGGCAATTTAAATAAATGGAAGCAGGGGGTGTATATATTTAAATGTGTTTGTTTATGTGGGGTTTATTTTTTTGTAATTTGGATAAAGTAATATTGTTTTAAACTTCATGAGGTTAATTCTATGAAGAGACTTATTCTCCCCATATTGAGTGTTTGGACTTTAAGTTTGGGAAGTAATAGTGTGTTTGCTGTCAACGGGAAAATTACGGTAAATGGTGCTGTGACTGACGGAACGTGTACGATCCAACCTCAACTTGGTGTGGGATCTGGCATTAAGGATATTATTATTCCGTTGAAGGCTATCACTAAATCAAGCTTTACACCTACAAATACAAGTCAAGGCTCCACAAATTTTTTTCTGTTCTTGGTAAATGGTACGGGCGCGTACTGTGATGTGGCACATAATAAATCCTTTAAGGGTATCCATCTCACTCCAATTTCTGCAACTGACTTGGATGCAATGGATAAGACTTTATTGGTCAATAAAGCTACAGGTGCAAGCGGTGCTTCTGTTAAAAATCCTGTTTTTATTCAAATGTTCGCGGATCATAGAAATGTTGTGGATTTTACTGCACCGTGGGGAGTTCAGGCAAAAAGTATGATTTATGGCGATAAGGAAGATTTCTCTTTCGTAAGTTATCAAGTTGAGTATGTTTCTAAAACTGGAATTGTCGATGCTCAAAATGTCACAGCGACTGTAAATTATAACATTCACTATAATTAATTTTTGTCTGATGATTTCAACAGGGAACAATATGTTTGTTGTTGATTAAGCCAGTTAAAAATAATTATAACTTCGTAAGGTTAATTCAATGAAGAAACTTACTCTACCCCCGTTGGCTATTTGGGCTTTACTTTTGGTAAGTGGTCATGTGTTTGCTGTAGATGGAAAAATTACAGTGAATGGTGTCGTGGTTGACCAAACCTGTACATTACAAGCTTACAATGTAATGGCAAGTGGTAAGAAAGATCTAACAATGCACTTACAAGATGTACCTAAATCTGGGTTTGCTCCCAGTACCCCACAGCAAGCTGGTGCATATTTTTTTGCAAAGTTAACAAATTCTGCGGGTGGTAAATGTGATGCAGCAACAACTAAAGCTTTTAAAGGTATCCATCTCCGTGCAATTTCAGCAACAGACTTAGATGAAACGGATAAGACCTTATTGGTCAATCAAGCTATAGGCGCCTCTGCTACAAATCCTATATTTATTCGACTAACCACTTGGCAGGGAGCAGCTGTCGACCTTTCTGCACCTTGGGGAACTCAGGCGTACTCTCCAGCAACCACGCCTATTCCGCAGCAAGATACAATTATAAATTATCTTGTTACGTATGTTTCCAAGACTGGGATTGTCGATGCTCAAAGTGTCACAGCGACTGTAAATTATAACATTCATTATAATTAATTTTTGTCTGATGGTTTCAACAGGGAACAGTATGTTTGTTGTTGATAAAGCAGTTAAAAATAATACAACTTCGTAAGGTGAATTCAATGAAGAAATTTACTCTACCTACATTGGCTATGTGGGCTTTACTTTTGGCAAGTAGTCATGTGTTTGCTGTAGATGGAAAAATTACAGTGAATGGTGCTGTGACTGATGGAACATGTACTTTACGACCTACTAAAATTCATCCAGGAACTGGCATGAAAAATATAATTATTCCGATGGCCGCTGTGCCTAAATCAAGCTTTACTGCTACAAATACGTTACAAGGGCGCACAAATATTTTTCTGGACTTAGTAAATGGTGCGGGTGATTACTGTGATGAGGCACAAAATATAGCCTTTAAAGGTATTCATCTCAGTCCAATTTCAGCAACTGACTTAGATGAATCGGATAAGACTTTGTTGATCAATAAAGCCACAGGTGCTTCTGTTAAAAACCCTGTTTTTATTCAATTAAGTGTTTCGGGTGGCAATGTACCTGTGAATCTTTCTCAGCCCTGGAATACTCAGGGAAGAAACGCTGTTTATGGCCATAGTCAGGCCGTCCACGTAAGTTATCAAGTCAACTATATTTCCAAAACAGGGATTGTCGATGCTCAGAATGTCACAGCGAGAGTAAATTATACATTGCACTATAATTAATTTTTGTCTGATGGTTTCAACAGGGAATAGTTTGTTTGTTGCAGATTGAGAAAATTAAATAAAACTGCAGTTCATTGCGGTTTTTTTCTGTCTGCTTCGTCATATAACTTAGAACGCATGAAAACACAGATTATTTTAACTGAATGAAGTTAATGATTATCATTTAACCTTGGGTGAGTAAAGAATGTCTCAATCTTTATATCAGACAGCAATAAAGCCTGTTGCTTTGGCTGTTGCAATCGCACTTTCTATGGGTGCAATGAGTATGCAAACGCATGCAAATAACACTTTACCAGTAACTTTTTATCAAGTGCAAAGCGGTTCACTTACCCAAGCTTTAAATAGTTTGGCACAGCAAGCCAACGTATCTTTATTATTAGATCCAGAAAAAACTAATCGTTATCGGGTGAAGACGATTCAGGGTAAATATAGCTTAGACCAGTTTTTTGCGTTATTGGTGCAAAATACGCCATTTCAGATTCAAAAAACCTCAGCAGGTTATCTGTTAGTTGAAAAGCCCGTTACTGTACAAATCCCAGTAGTTAATACAGCGAATACAACAACAGGAAAAACAACAAGTTCAAATGCCCGTACTGATGAAAACCAAATTTATCAGATGACACCGATTGTGGTAGAAGCCATAAAAAAAGACACTATACAATTTGGCCAAAGCGTACTGAATCAAAAGGCGATTGATCGTTATCAGGCAAATAATGTTGCACAATTACTGGATCATATGCCCAGTGTTGGTTCAGCCGGATCTCCACGCCCGGGGGGGCAAACGATTAATATTTTAGGGATGGGTGGTGTAGCAGATGTTCCCATTACCTTAGACGATTCTGTTAAAACGTTTGACAAATATCGACAGGGTTCAGTCTTTATTGAGCCAGAAATTTTAAAGAAAATCACGGTGGATAAAGGACCGCATAATGTTGAAGTCGGAAATGGCGGTTTTGGCGGTAAGGTCACACTTGAAACCAAAGATGCCACTGATCTACTGGACGCTGATAAAAATATTGGTGCATTTTTAAAATATTCACGTTTTTCCAATAACAGCCAAAATACTTATACTGGTGCAGTATATGGTAAAGCAGAGAATGGATTGGTCGATGGTCTGTTTTACTATACCAATCGCGATAGTGGAAATGTAAAGCGCCCAGATGGCAGTCAGTTTTTATATTCTGGGCAAGAGCAAGAAACCTATTTAGCCAAACTGAATTTTTATCCAGCAGATGGTCATAAAATTTCTTTAAATGCGATGCAAAGTGGGCATGAGGGCTGGGAACCTTTTGCTGCTATGCGTGATCAGGATGCAGTACCAACTGAAGCAGATATTGCCAAATATGGCTATGAAGAGGCTTGGAAGCGCCGTTTGGTGGATCGTGATCAAGAAGATACCAGTTACTCAGCAAGTTATGAGTTCAACCCTGACGCTAATCCATATCTAAATTTAAAAGCGGTCGCATCCTATTCAAAGACTTATCAGCATGATCAACGCTTGCCAAGTGTAAACGGTTCAGCGGCACTGTTAGGCAACGAAAGTTGGGTGACTTATACCAATACTGCATTGAAAATAAATAATATCAGCGACATTCCAACAAATTTGGGGACGCATAAATTAAAAGTTGGCGCGCAATATCAGAAAATGGAACAAAATTCGCTGATATATGACAAGAACAATGCCAAAAAGCCAGATTATAATTTTGGTTATTACGAACCGAACTATATGCCTGCTGGCGATCAACAAATGCTCAGTGCATTTGTTGAAGATCAATATCAGATTAATAATTTCGTCATTACACCATCGCTACGCTATGATCATATCGAAAATAACGGCAAGCCAAATCGTGCATCACGATTTAATGATCCAACTGCTGGACATGATTATTCTAGTAAAACTTATACTGGCTGGTCTCCACGTTTAGCGATGTCTTGGAAACAGGCGGACTATATGACTTGGTTTGCAAATGTGAGTAAAACTTGGCGTGCGCCTCGTGTTGATGAACAATATTATGTGCAATCCGCAGCGACCACTGTTCCCTCGACTAGTCGTTATCTACTGCCTGAAAAAATGTTGGCGATTCGTGTCGGAAATGAGATGAATTTTGATGATGTGTTTAGCAATGAAGATCATCTGCAAGTTCGTTTAACTTATCATCATAATCGGGGTAGTGATGAGATATTTCGTAATCGTTCAACATTCTGTCGAGCACAAGCAGAAAACAATACCAACAATGGCTCGGGTAGCGTAGCGGATTGTAAAGGCAACTATGATCATGGTTTTTATCGTAATGTGACTGATTACACCATCAAAGCCTATGAAGCCGAAGCCTTTTATAACCAGCCAACTTGGTTCGCAGGTTTAACTTATTCCTATATTCGCGGGCAACGTGATAATTCCCCGGTAAATCCATGGTTTGATCAAAAAACATGGATGACCAATATCCCACCGAAAAAAGCCACGGCGACTTTAGGGGTAAACGTGCCTGAACATTACTTAACTATGGGGTGGAGAGGGATATTTGTAGCTGCGCAAGACCGAAGCCTTTCTGACAATGATAAGTCAATTGCGGCATCTTCATTTTCATTACCTAAAACCAAAGGCTATTCACTACATAGTGTTTATGCAGACTGGCAGCCAATCGGTGCAAAAGGGCCTACGCTGAATTTCTCGATTGATAATTTATTTAATCGTGATTACAAAATGTATTTGGGTGAATATATGACAGGTACAGGTCGAGATTATAAGGTAAGTATTTCTCAGAAATTCTAATGTATCTGCACCAACCACACAAAATGAAAGAATGACATGGCGAAAAGTAAATTTAATTTAACCATTAAATTCACTTTTCGCTTTTTTTAATTAACTCATCAGCATAAATTTAAATCTCTAAAATCATATAATTTTGAGCACGAGGCGTTCGATTGCAACATCTATCAAATTTAACAGTTGCAGTGTTAAAACGATATATGGCTTGGTTTTCAGTTGGATTGTTAACAGGTAAGCATTAAGTCTTTAAGCTGCCAGTCTTGGTTATTGAAATAAAATACTGATCAAAACCAGCGTGAGTAATAGGATATAACCACGTTCATGCAGCTGATTAGACAATTTCCCTATCCACTTTATCGAAAGTTTCATGCCTAAAAAGCCCCCTATAATCAACGCAATTAAAGCAGGGTAATAAAAATAACCAATAAAATGCGTGCCTAAATGTTGGGGTTGAATGAATTGTCCAATGATCAAGGTGAAGCAACCTGCAAGCGCAACTGGCATACTCAAAGGATTGGCAAGGGCAACCGATGAAGACATATCCAAACCACAACGACGGAACAGGGGAACAGTCATCACACTGCCTCCGACACCCAAAGCAGCAGCTATCCCACCGATGAATATTCCGCCTAAGCCTTGCTCTGTTTTGGTGAGTAATCTTACTGTTTGAGCATTTGAGTGGGGCTGTCTGAATTGACGAATCAGACAATCAAAAATTGTAAAACACAAATAGAGTGCAAAAGCCCATTTTAACAGATGTGATGAAGTATTCAGGGCGATCAAAGTGCCTAAAATTGCACCAGCAGCAATCCAATAAGCGATGGGGAATAAGTACTGCGTGTGTATTTTTCGCTGTTTATATTGCTGATAGCTTGCCAATCCTGAGTTGATCACCATCAATAACAATGAGGTGGCAACAGCACTTTTAAAAGCTAAATCATAGGCGGTAGAATGAATTGGATATTGCATACGGATTGTCGAATAAACCAAGGGAACCACCACAAAGCCCCCAGCAAAACCAAATAATATGGTGAGTATGCCACTGACAAATCCTGCAACCAATAAAATAAGATAGAGGTCCATAAGCATAGATCTTTGAAAATAAATACCAGTTTAAGGATTTCCCAATCAGTAAAATTTGTTATATTCCGCATTTAATTACTCAAATCAGACACAGATATGAAACAAATCTCGATTCATAGTGTTGAGCATTTAAAACATAAAATGATTGCGATAGAAACGCAGTACGCTGAGTACTATGTGTTGAAGATGCACAGCCATAAACGAGCACAATTACTCTATGCAGCTCAGGGCGTGATGCATGTTGAAACACCACAAGGAAACTGGATCATTCCTCCAGAAAGGGCAGTTTGGATTCCACCACAAGTTCCGCATCAATTGACTTTGTTTAATGTTAAAACCTGTAGTTTGTATATTCTTCCTGAATACGTCCCTAGGCAGATTGAATGCTGTGAAGTTCTGTCAATTTCGCCTTTGCTTCGACAATTACTCTTAAAAGCACCAGAGTTAAATGAACCGCTTTCAAGACATGATGAGCTGATTCAAGAATTGATTTTAACCGAGCTGGAAATTTCTGAAACAATTGAACTGCATTTACCTTTACCAGAAGATAAAGCCATGTTAGAAATTTGCCAAAAGTTCTTAAAGCAGCCAAATATTCATTTATCACCTGAAGAAATTGCGATACAACTTTATATCAGCGAACGGCATTTTAGTCGGCTGTTTAAAAGTGAAGTCGGGATGTCTTTTTCAAAATGGCGACAACATGCTTGTGTACTGTTAAGTCTTGAAAAATTGCTCCAAAATCAGCCGATCCAGAAAATTGCTTATGATTTTGGCTTTAAAAATCCTGCTGCATTCACCACCATGTTTCACCGAGTTCTAGGTTTAAGCCCGACTCAATATATGGGGCATCTGCAAAATAAAACATCTAGATAAACTGTATTTTTGATTTTTGACTGAACGTTATAAAAATAAGCCTAACTTATCAGTGACCTGATTGATACAGTCGAATCATTAGAAAAAACACGTTTTATTTAAAGCATGTTGCTTTTCAAACATATATCAGTGAAAGGAAAGTGTAAAAAATAGTGATAAATATAAATGAAAATGATTATAATTATGCTTCAAGTTTTTAGGTCATTGTTTAATGCAGTTTAATAAATCCTCCCTCGCATTTTCAGTTTTTGCCATCATGCTATCCACCGCTCATGCTGAGTCAGAATCAGAGATAACGCAAAATGCTGTAAGCAATAAATTGCCAACAATTACCGTACAAGCAGACAGTGATAAAAAAGCCTATGCAGCAAAAACAGCAAGCGCGGTATTGCGATCTAAAGCACCTTTATTTGAAACAGCTCAGTCGATTAGTGCGATCACCAATCAGCAAATTGAACAAAAGCAAGCAAAAACAGTAGCAGAAGCTTTAGAAGGTGTGGCAGGCGTGACCTCTGGTCAATATGGACGAAGAGGCTGGGATGACTTTATTATTCGTGGACAAATATCCAGTTCACAAACTTATATTGATGGGTTGCGTATCCAAGCATCGGATAATGTTTTACGAGCGGAAGATATTTCAGGCTTGGAGTCTATTGAAGTGGTCAAAGGGCCAACCTCAGTTGGTTTTGGTTTGGCGCTGCCAGGGGGCTTAGTCAATTTAACCACCAAACGACCACAAGCAGAAACCGCTTACAAAGGCACATTAAGTTATGGAAGCTATGCTTTAAAAGAAGGTACATTTGACCTAAATTATGCCCCTGACAATCGTGCAAAAGGCGCTTTTCGTATTGTAGGACGGGTCTCTGATCAAGATGACCCGACTGACCATGTTTATTTTAAAAATCAATATATTGCTCCATCTTACAATTTTGATCTAGGCGATAAAGATGATTTATCCGTCATTGCCAGTTATCAACACCGTGAATACATCCGTCAACAGGGCATTCCTTATAGCAAAGGCGATTATAAAAAATACCCTTCAAGTCTATTCTTTGGTGAACCTGATCATGGTTATGATATCGATGTTTATCGTCTTGGTGCAAATTATGCGCACTACTTTGACAATAATTGGGTATTTAAACAAAACTTTGCGGTTACCAAAACTGATACCCAAGGCAATCCGATATTGGCATCAGGTACAAACACACTGCCAATCATTAAACGCGCTGTAAATAATCAAGATAAGCAAGATACCAACTATACCTTGGACAGCAACCTGCAACGTAATTTTGATTTTGGAAAGATCAATTACGATGTGATGGTGGGTATCGATATGATGCGAGAGCGCAGTGATTACTATCGTAGAAACGATACCATCAATTCTTTTAATTCTGACCATCCAGCCTATGGAATTACCAGTACCAAATTGGGGACGCCAACACAACAATTGACCTATAGCCAATTTACGGGTCTCTATCTACGCAATACAATTAAAGTAGATGACCACTGGATTATCGGATTGTCTGGTCGACATGATTGGACTCAGGTTGAAATTGACGATGTATTAAAAAATAGCAACAGCAAAAACTCTGACAATGCTTTTACGGGCAGTGCATCTGTGATGTATCGTATCAATGATATGTTTGCACCATATATCAGTTATTCGACCTCATTTATGCCTGTAACAGATGCTGGAGAAAATGGTCAATTGCTGAATCCTGAAGAGGGTAAACAGACCGAAGTCGGGGTTAAGTTACAAGCACTGGATCAGCGTCTACAAGGTTATATTGCCTATTATGATCTAACCCGTAAAAATGTAACTGAAACAGATATCTCTCAAAAATTTTCAATCCAAACAGGTGAGCAAGTTACCAAAGGTTTTGAAGCAGAAATCGCAGCGGCATTAACCGATCAATGGAATGCCACAGCAACCTATAGCTATATCCCAACAGCAAAAGTCACTGAAAGTGTGATTGCCAGTGATATTGGCAAACGGACCAATCATGTAGCTAAAAATGCCAGTTCGTTATCCACCCAGTATTATTTTAGCCCAGATAAATTAGGTTGGAACATCGGTGCTGGAATTCGTTATCAAGGTTCTAGAACAGCACAGCGCAATACGGATTTTGTCTATTTACCAAGTTATACCTTATTTGATGTAAATGCGGGTTACGAAGCCAAGAATTGGGGCGCAGGTTTAACAATTAAAAACTTATTTGATCGAGAGTATCTGGCAGGGACCACACCCAATGCACAATTGGTCAATTGGGGAGATCCTATGATGGTTCGTCTGAATGTAAAATTTAAATATTAACAGTAGCTTAGTTTAGATGTTGTTTTCACTATTTGAATTTAATGCTCAGACCTAAGTTTTATGGGTATTGGAAACAATACCCGCTTTTTTCAGTATAAAAAAGTTGGAATTAAAGATACTCGGATTTATTAGAATAATGGCTAATCGAGTGAAAACCTTAAGATATTCAATTTAGAACAACACTATGTCTAATTTCTACCATCGTAATAAAAACCATTGCTCCTATAGAGAAGTGATAAAAAAGCTTAAATTAAGATGCAATGAATGATGTCGATTATGCAGAGATCTGCTTGAAAAGCATTTTATGATTACAGCAATTCGATTTAAAACATTCTATAATTCAGGCCTATTTATTTTGCTGTATTTATCTAAATTTTTTTATGTCTCAGCTTTCCCAATACTTTGCTCAAAACAAATTTTGCTGTTTAGTAGAATATTTACCTTCGATGCAAGAGGTATTGCCTGTAGCAACACAACTGGCGGGCTTTCCTGTATGTATGACTTTGTCAGATCGAGTACGTTCAGATGACGATATTGCGCCTTTAATCGCTGCACAATCTTATCCGCAACAGATTGAAAAAGTATTACATTATGCAGGTAAAGGCCGAGATATTCATGATTTCAATCTGTTTTTAACGCAAGCCAAACAACACGGACAGCAAAATTTATTGTTACTGACTGGCGATAAGTTAAAACGACATCATGATGGACAAGGTAGCCACGCTCGAACACGCTATTTAGAATCGGTGAATGCGGTCATCGCTGCCAAACAACAGGGCGGCTTTCATATTGGCGTTGCTTTGAATCCGTTTAAATATAGCCAAGCAGAGAAACAAGCGCAGTATTTAAAATTACATAAAAAACTACAAGCAGGCGCTGATTATATTATTACCCAGTTGGGCTTTGACCTCGTGGCACTTAAACAAGCACATGAGTTTTTAATTGAAGAAAACTATACACAAAAAATTCTTGCTTGTGTGATGCCACTGACTTTAGCACGAGCGAAATTTATGCTTAAACATAATGTCGCAGGTATTGTGATTACACCACATATGCTTGAAGTATTGGCTCAAGAACATGATTCTGATCAAACTGAAAATACTTATTTACGTTGTGCTTTACAAATTTTGATTTGTCAGCATATTGGTTATGCTGGTGTGCATCTTTCTGCGTGCCATAAAGCCGATGAGCAAGCGATTTTAACTAGTTATATTGAACAGTATCGACATCTTGATCTTAAACAATGTGAACAATTATGGACTCAATTATGGCAGCTTAAAACGGGCAATGAATTACGCCCAGCTGCTGTAGAAAAGTCTAAGCTGAGTAATTTGCATCAGAAAGTGAAATATCAATTTTTAGATACTATTCACAGTACCATGTTTAATTCTAGTTTGGTCAAAGGGCTGGGTGCTTATATTTTTAGTGCGGGTTTTTGGAATAAAGCCCTTGCAGCAAAATTACTATTACAAGCGGAATATTTGAGTAAGCACTTTATTGTCGGGTGTGAGAGCTGTGGTCAGTGTCGGCTGGCTGAAACCTTATATATTTGCCCTGAAACTTGCCCTAAAGGTTTAGCAAATGGGCCATGCGGTGGCACACATTTAGACCGTTGTGAGTTTGGGGATCGAGAGTGTATACACTCTGTCAAAGCTCGATTGGCTGAAGAGGTCGATCAAATTCAGATATTAAAAAAACAGCTGATTCCAACTGTACCGATAGAAGTACGTGGAACCAGCTCTTGGAAAAACTGGTATGTGAAGCAGTGATAAAGGGACGAGTCTGAATAAATTAATTTTCCTCGTCCATCGCATTGGTATAAAACTTTTCACCTAATTTGATTCGGTCACGACCGTTTTTCATACGCCAGCGATTGGTATCTCGCAGTGAATAAACACAGCCACAGTATTCTTGTTGGTAAAATTCTTCACGTTTGCTGATTTCGATCATACGATGTGCACCGCCACTTTTACGCCAGTTATAATCCCAATATTCAATGTGTGGATAATGTGCGGCAGCTCGGATTCCACAGCCGTTAATTTGTTGCATATCTTTCCAACGCGATATGCCCAATGAACTGCTGATTAAACTAAATCCATGTTCGTGTGCGTAGAGTGCGGTTCTCTCAAAACGCATATCGAAACACATGGTACAGCGGATGCCTTTTTCAGGCTCATTTTCCATACCTTTGGCACGTTCAAACCAATTATCTGTATCGTAGTCACAGTCAATAAATGGAATATTATGCTTCTCAGCAAATCGAATATTTTCTTCCTTACGAATTAAATATTCTTTGACTGGATGAATATTCGGATTATAGAAAAAAATTGAAAAGTCGATGCCTGATTCAATTAAGCTTTCCATGACTTCACCTGAGCACGGCGCGCAACATGAATGCAGCAACAATTTGTCGTGGCCTTGGGGGAGTGTGAGCTTTTGGCGTTCCAGAGTCATGCTAAACAATATAAAAAAGGAATAATCTTCTATTGTAAAAGTTTTAAAGTCTTGTGGTGTTTGAATTCAATGAAATGTTTTCAGTCTAAGCTGAAAGTTTTTAAGGATGATATTTTAAAAAGCCAGATTTAGTTCATTCACAAAGAAACTTATATAGCTGTATAGATGAAGTATGCAACTGTACAATTTATTCATTCCAAAAATCGAGCGATTTAATTGTATGGATGAGTAAAAGTATCCTCATGTTTTACGTATCATTTAAAAATGAATAAAAATAACAAATTTTAAATTTAAGTGAAAATAATTAAACATAAATGCCATCAATCCGTTATGCTATAGCCAGATCACCTTTAACATATTAATTTGGTAATGATGGAATGTTAGAACTTCGACATCTAAAAACACTGACTGCTTTACGTGAACATGGTTCATTGGTTGCAGCAGCAGGAGATTTGTGTTTAACACCTTCTGCCTTATCACACCAGCTTCGAGAGTTAGATCAATGGTTTGGTGTCGAAGTGGTGAATCGTCGCTCACGTCCTGTGAGTTTTTCTAATGTTGGTCAACGCTTACTGAAACTTGCTGATGATATCTTACCACAAGTGCAAATTGCCCAGTCTGATATTACCCGTATTGTGCATGGGCAAACGGGACGAATCGTTTTCTCTTCTGAATGCCACAGTTGTTTTGATTGGCTTATGCCGTTGCTGAATCAGTATCGTCAGCAATACCCAGATGTAGATTTGGATTTTGCCTCAGGATTTGAAGCCAATCCGCATGAGTTATTACAAACCGGTGAATTTGATTTGTTAATTACAGCAGATCCAATTGCGCTAAAAGGGGTAGAGTATTTTCCAATTTTTGAATATGAATCGAGATTGGTGCTCTCAATCACGCATCCTTTAGCACGAATGAAACAAATTACGGTACAAGAGTTGGCTGAAGAAACCTTGGTGACCTATCCAGTGGATAAGCATCGACTGGATATCATGTCGAGATTATTTATTCCTGCCAATATTCAGCCAAAACATATTCGAACTACAGATTTAACTCAAATGTTGATTCAACTTGTGGCAAGTGGTCATGGTATCGCAGCACTGCCTGATTGGGTGGTCAATGAATATGAGCAGAAGGGCTGGGTGGTTTCTCGCCGTTTAGATTGTGTCGCGCCTGAAGGTTTACGTAGAACTTTATATGCAGGTTATCGTGTAGAAGAAAAAGAAAAAGATTATTTTGATGGTTTTCTTAAGCAACTGGATAAATTCTCGAAAAAAAGAGCAACGTATTATTAATGATTCATCCTGTAGCACCTGCTTGCTGAATACGATGAATCATTTTAACACGCGCTTACTCAGGCTGGTTTTGGCCTAAATGAGCGCGTGTTTTTTATCGGGTGTTTTCGCTATATCCCTGAATTAACTTCTTAAGCAGAATATGAGCAAAACAAAGCTTGGCTTTGTTTGCAGCGTAAGGTTTGCCATGCCCTAAGTCAACCTATCGACGAACCTAAATATTTTTGCGCCGTGTTGTTTCTATGACACGTTTTTTTAAAAAGGATTTTATTAGAGATGGCTTTCAATTAGAGACCGTTTTAATTTAGAACGGGTTTTTATTTAGCACATCGCCATTTTTTAGATCATTAATAACTCATTTTTGCTTTCTATGCCCTGAAATGCACTCTTATTGCACAAATTTGGTATTACTAAAGCCTAAAATCGTAATACCAAATTGGCACATCCTTTGCATCAAATAAAATTATAAAAAGTGATCTAGGGTTCCGATACTTGTCTAAAAGAGTATGTCTGGACCGAGAGTTCGCGGTTCGAAAGAACTACACGGAGGGATAAAAGCCCGGGAGGAAGTCAATAAACTATCCGAACAGGAGTGGCTATGCATACGACAAATTATCATGATCAACAGGTCATTTGGTCTGAAAAATTACCCGGTGGACATCACTGGTCAGGTCGCATTCCCAAAGGAAGCGTACTTCAATTTAAAGCTTTATCTGCCGATGCCAATGTCTCTTTATTTTGTGTGAATGCCCATGATCGACTTGAGCGTTTTAATATGCCAGATAGTTTAAAAGGGCAACATACTGCTTTTTTAACTCAAGGTCATGTGTTGTATTCCGATTTGGGACGGGTTATGGCCTCAATTATGTATGATGATCATGGCTGGAATGACGCTTTGTGTGGTCCAAGTCGTCCAGAACAAATCCAAGCTACTTTTGGAATAAAGACATTCCAAGATGCCCGAAATCAAATGATTCAAAATGGTTTAGATGGTTTGCTGGTTGAAATGAGTAAATATTCACTTGGGCAAATTGATCTCAGCGCAACAGTGAATTTATTTTCAAAAGTGACCCCAGATGATGTGGGTGCTTTGTCTTATATCCGCTCAGACAATACTGGGCAATTCATTGAGCTGCGTTTTGAAATGGATTGCTTTGTATTCTTATCGGCTGCACTGCATGGCTTAGATCATTCAGCGCAATATTCCCCTGCTGATATAGAAATGAGACTTTTTACTGCATTGCCCTTAACGGAAAACGATATTTGTCGAGACTCATGTCCGCAAAATCAACGTGCATTTGACAATAACCAGCGTTATTACGCGCTGAGTTCATCTAATAACACACGCATTTAAGGACAATCATCATGAGCATTTTAACGTCAATCGAAAAACCTATTTTAGATCAAGCCTTGTTAAATGAAGTTTGTCCTGCGGGTGAAGCATGGATGGGCGAAGTAAAAAAAGGCCAATATTTCCGTATTGTTGATTTAGAAGGCAATCAAGCCGTCGATACCTTATTTATGTCAGCAGAAAACCCAGCAGAACGTTATAGCGCAACAGATACTTTGGCCATTAATCAGCATGTTTACCTTGAAAAAGGGACAACCTTATACAGTAATTTAGGCCGCCCAATTGCAGTGATTGTCGATGATAACTGCGGTCGTCATGACACCTTAGGCGGTGCTTGTTCATGTGAAAGTAATACGGTTCGCTATGCACATGACACCTATCCGATGCACAGTTGCCGTAATAATTTTATGTATGCATTAGCCAAACATCCCATTGCACAAAAACATCAGTTAAACGTTCGGCACATCGGCCCCAATATTAATTTCTTTATGAATGTGCCTGTCAGCTCGGACGGACATTTAACCTTTGCTGATGGTATCTCTGCCGCTGGTAAATATGTCGAAATTCAAGCTGAGATGGATTTAATCGTACTGATTTCAAATTGCCCACAATTAAATAATCCGTGTAATGGCTATAACCCAACGAAAATTCAATTGCTGATACATAATGGTATGGGAGCATAATTATGTTTAAAAAAGTTCTCATTGCCAATCGTGGTGCAATTGCATGTCGCGTGATTCGTACGCTAAAAAAACTTGGGATTGGTTCAGTTGCGGTTTATTCAGAAGCTGATCAAGATTCTTTACATGTGACTTTAGCCGACGAAGCATTTTGCATTGGTGCTGCACCAGCACAACAAAGTTATCTAAACATTGCAAAAATTCTTGAAATTGCCAAGCAAACAGGTGCTGAAGCAATCCATCCAGGTTATGGATTTTTATCTGAAAATGCGGAGTTTTGTGATCTCTGTGAAAATCAGGGTATTGCTTTTATTGGACCAACCTCTAGTCAAATGCTGGATTTTGGTCTAAAACATACTGCCCGTGAGCTGGCGATTAAAAGCCAAGTGCCGTTGTTGCCGGGGAGTTCTTTGCTTTCTGGTGAGCAAGAAGCAGTCACGGAAGCTGCACGTATTGGCTATCCTGTGATGTTAAAAAGTACTGCGGGTGGTGGTGGTATTGGTATGCGTTTAGTTTGGAACGAATCTGAACTCAAAGACGCTTATCAAACCGTTTCGTATTTGGCTCAAGCCAACTTTAAAGATGCAGGGTTATATTTAGAAAAATTTGTGCAGCATGCTCGACATATTGAAGTACAAATTTTTGGTGATGGAAAAGGGCAGGTGTTGGCTTTAGGGGAACGCGATTGTTCTGTACAACGTCGTAATCAAAAAGTCATAGAAGAAACACCCGCACCGCATATAACCGATGAGCAACGTGACTATATTCAAACTGTCGCAATTCAACTTATGCAATCTGTGAATTATCGTTCAGCAGGTACAGTTGAGTTTGTGATGGATACTGAAACTGAGCAATTCTATTTCTTGGAGGTGAATACCCGTCTGCAAGTTGAGCATGGTGTGACAGAACAAGTCTATGCCGTGGATCTGGTTGAATGGATGGTGACTTTGGCCAGTGGAGATTGGACAGCACCCATTGAAAAATTAGTGTCAAAAGGACATTCAATTCAAGTTCGTTTATATGCGGAAGATCCAATTAAACAATTTCAACCCAGCGCAGGCTTACTCACCTATGTGCAATTTGATCAAAATGCACGGGTCGAAACATGGGTCGAAACTGGTTCAAATGTGTCTTCATTTTATGATCCCATGCTTGCCAAAATCATCGTGACAGCATCTGATCGAGGTTCAGCAATTCAAGCCATGCAATCAAGTCTGGCAGATACACAGATTGCAGGCATCGAAACCAATTTGGAATATCTACAAAATATTATTGCGGGTGAGGTGTTTAATTCAGGGACACAAACCACACGCTTCTTAAATACATTTGTATGGAAAACCCAAAAAATTGAGGTTTTACAATCGGGCATTCAAACCGCAATTCAGGATATTACAGGTCGTTTAGGTTACTGGGATGTGGGTGTTCCACCATCAGGAGCGATTGATCCTTTGAGTTTAAATGTCGCCAACCAACTTTTAGGTAATCCTTATAATACTTCTGGATTGGAATGTACGCTGCAAGGCCCGAGTTTAAAGTTTCATTGTGATAGTCAAATTGTGATTACCGGCGGCGATATGCCATCTAAGCTGGATGGCGTACTGGTTCCAATGTGGCAAACCGTGAATGTTAAAAAAGGTCAGGTGTTAAAGTGTGGAACAATGAGTACGGGATGTCGAAGCTATATTGGGATCAAAGGTGGCTTTCATGTTCCCGAATATTTAGGATCAAAAGCAACCTTTACTCTGGGGCAGTTTGGTGGGCATGCAGGGCGTAATTTATTAATTGGAGATATGCTTGCGATTACTGAATATTCATCTGATCAAAGCAAAAGTTTAGCCACAGATCAAATCCCTAAATTTGCGCGTCATTGGGAAATTGCGGTGATGTATGGTCCGCATGGCGCACCAGATTTCTTTACCAAAAACGATATAGATAACTTCTTTAGTAACCAGTTTGAGATTCACTATAATTCCAGTCGTACAGGCATTCGCTTGATTGGCCCAAAACCAGAGTGGGCACGTGAAGATGGCGGTGAAGCAGGTCTACATCCTTCAAATATTCATGACAATGCTTACGCAATTGGTGCGATTGATTTTACAGGCGACATGCCGATCATCTTAGGGCCTGATGGTCCAAGCTTAGGTGGCTTTGTTTGTCCAGCTGTGGTGATTCATTCAGAACTTTGGAAAATTGGTCAGCTTAAAGCAGGGGATAAAGTTAAATTTATTCCTGTGAGTTATGCCCAAGCAAAAGCCTTGGATCAAACATATCATCAAAGTATTATCGCTTCTGACACAGATGCAGTGAATTTTAATCCTGTATTCCACGCAGAAAATGACACATTAGAAAATGCTGTTTTAGCCACACGCGTAGGACAAGCACATTTACCCAGTGTGACTTACCGACCTGCGGGAAATAGCTATGTATTAGTTGAATATGGTGATCTGGTTTTAGACTTAAATCTACGTTTCCGTATTCATGCTTTAATGCAATGGGTAAAAGACCAGAATATCCACGGAATTATTGATCTTACACCGGGGATTCGTTCATTACAGATTCATTTTGATTCAATTCAAATTGATCAACTTGAGCTCTTGGAAAAACTTCAACACGCGGAAGCGGAACTGCTAGATATACACAATATGCAAGTCCCTTCACGGACGGTGTATTTACCACTGGCATGGGAAGATTCACAAACCCAATTGGCGACTGAGCGCTATACGCAAATCGTCCGTCCTGATGCACCGTGGTGCCCTGATAATATCGAGTTTATTCGTCGTATCAATGGCCTAGCATCCAAGCAAGCGGTAAAAGATGTGGTTTATAGTGCCAATTATCTGGTCATGGGATTGGGTGATGTGTATTTAGGCGCACCCGTTGCCACACCACTTGATCCGAGACAGCGTTTGGTCACAACAAAATATAACCCTGCACGGACTTGGACACCGGAAAATGCTGTTGGTATCGGTGGGGCATATATGTGTGTTTATGGTATGGAAGGTCCCGGGGGCTATCAATTTGTGGGCCGTACTACACAAATGTGGAGCCGTTATCGTAAAAACGCCAATTTTGAAGCTGGCAAGCCGTGGTTATTACGCTTCTTTGATCAGGTTAAATTCTATGAGGTTTCAGAAGCAGAATTGCTACAGATGCGCGAAGATTTTAAAGCAGGGCGGTTGCAACTACGTATTGAAGACGGGGTGCTTAATCTAAAAGAATACAATGATTTCCTTGCTGCAAATCAGGACAGTATTCATGCTTTTAAACAGAGGCAACAAGCCAATTTTAAAGCAGAGCGCCTTCGTTGGCATGCTGCAGGTTTACAAGAGTATGTCTCTGAAAGTTTAGATACTGTAGAGGATGGTGAAGCAGTCAGTATCCCAGAAGGTGGTTGTGCTGTTGAATCACATATGCCAGGTTCAATTTGGAAAATCGAATGTGCTTCTGGAGATATTGTTGAAGAAGGTGCAACCCTTGCAGTGATTGAAGCGATGAAAATTGAAATTCCGATTGTTGCACCTGAACGGATGAAGGTGGAAGCCATCTCCATTGAAAAAGGTCAGACCGTCAAGATCGGACAGGTATTGTTTACTTTGGCACCTGTAGCCTGATAAAAGTCAGCAAAGGAGCATCAATGATGATGCTCCTTTTTTTGTAAGTATGGTTTGTTTTACTTTATAAGCAGAACTCTATGGATTGTAATAATTTACAAATACTTAGCCAACTAAAATAAAATTAGTAAAAACTTTGGATTTTAAGCGCATATAACCCTACGCGCTATGCTTGTGCATTTACACTGTTTTTGCCCACAAATCGTCCATAAATACACGTTAAAACCAGCAAAAACTTGGTTAAAAACTGGCACATTTTCTGCATTGTTATATTGGTAATACAAAAACCTAATTTGGTAATACTGAGATGGAGTTGTGCTATGAATCAGGTCAAAACAACAGTCAAAAAAACACATTCGATTAAAAGATTTTTTGTTGATTTATTCACTGTACGAGCAGGTGTGTATATCAAACAAAACACTCCTGTAAATAAGATAAAAGGATAACTGTGTGGCTAAACAAAAGTTGGCTCGGATCAGCATTACTGTACCAGAAGCAACGTTGAATGCACTCGATCAGAAAATTGTCGATCAGCACTATGAAAGTCGATCTCAAGCCATTGTCGACATGATCAATAAACATCTGATTGCGGAACAGGCACAGGCCAATGAGGTTATGGTGGGTACTCTGACCCTACTTTATGATGCAGGACAAATGCCACTTCGAAACCAACTGATTGATTTGCAACAAAAGTTTTTAACTCAAGTGATTAGCTCACTGCATATCCAGCTAGATCAACAAAAAATATTACAAGTCATGCTGATGCAGGGCGCAAGTTCTGAGCTTCGACATATTAGCCAACAATTTACAGCACTCAAGGGTGTGATCAAAGGGCATCTAGAGCTGATGGATGCTGTAATGCCACCAATTCTGCAAAATGATTAAATCGGGAGTAGGGTGATGCAAGACTTATGGACAATTCAAGACTGGCGAGAGGCGTATACCAGCCAGAAAATCAAGATTGAGGGGTTAATCGATTATGTTAAAACCATTCATAATGATGATCATGCTTGGATTGAAATCGCATCTGAAACGCAAATTCAAACCCAAATTGAAGCCTTAAAACTGCAAGATAGAGATGATTTACCTTTATACGGTGTGCCATTTGCCGTCAAAGATAATATCGATGTCGCAGGGTTCCATACCACCGCTGCTTGTAAAGACGTTGAATATTTAGCAACACTAGATGCTGTGGTGATTACCAAGTTAAAAAAAGCTGGTGCTGTGGTTATTGGAAAAACTAACCTTGACCAGTTTGCAACGGGATTAGTCGGGGTACGTTCACCTTATGGCGCGGTCAAAAATAGTTTTAATCCAGAATATATCAGCGGTGGTTCCAGCTCTGGTTCATCCGTTGCAGTTGCAAATGGTATGGTGCCCTTTAGCTTAGGGACCGATACAGCAGGTTCGGGTCGTGTGCCAGCAGGGCATAACAATATTGTTGGTCTTAAACCGACCAAAGGCTGGTTTTCAACCACAGGCTTGATGCCTGCATGTAGAACGATTGATGTCATTTCTATCTTTGCATTGACTAGTGATGATGCTTGGACGGTTGCCAGTGTTATGCAAGGCTATGATGAAACAGATGAATATTCACGTATTCATCCCGCCAATGTTCCCTCTCAGTTTTCTAAAGGCAAAATTGCCATACCTGCACAGCTTGAGTTTTATGGTGACACAGAAACTGAAAAAGCTTTTGCAACCGCAGTAGAACGAGTCAAATTACTTGGTTATAAAGTTGAAATTATTGATTTCACAGATTTTAATGAACTTGCCAAAGCCCTCTATAACGAGGCTTGGGTAGCGGAACGGACTGTTGCTGTGGAAAAAGTTGTAACACGTGACCAAGCGCATCCGGTCATTGCTGAAATCATAGCTCAAGCAGATAAATTTACAGCCACGGATGCACTTCAAGCTGAATATAAACGTGCTGTGCTGGCACGAAAAATTAATCTGGCTTTACAAGCCTATGATGCATTAATGGTACCGACTTCACCCACGATTTATCGTATTGTCGATGTTGAAGTAGATCCAATCGTAAAGAACTCACATATGGGAGCTTATACCAACTTTGTCAATTTTGCCGATTTAGCAGCCATAGCATTACCCAATACAATTCGCTCAGATGGGTTGCCGAGCGGAGTAACATTTATTGCACCTGCTTGGCATGATCAAGCTTTGGCAAATTTTGCTCAAAAATGGCAAACACTAACAGCCCTTACATTAGGCAAATCTCAGCAGCACTATCAAAAAATGCTTGAGATTGCTTCAAAAAATTCAGTCAAGTTGGCGGTTGTGGGAGCGCATTTAACAGCGATGCCACTTAATTTTCAGCTCACTACACGCCAAGGGACTTTATTAAAGAAAACCTATACCGCTAAAAATTACAAATTATTTGCTTTAAAAAATACCAGTCCACCAAAACCTGGTCTGCAATGTGATGCAACAGGAACGTCTATTGAAGTTGAAGTTTGGGAAATTCCATTGGCAAACTTTGGCGCAATCGTTGCTGAGGTTCCAGCACCGTTGGGAATCGGCAATTTACAACTTGAAGATGGCAGTTGGGTAAAAGGTTTTATTTGCGAAGCTTATGCAATTAAAGACGCTATAGATATCAGCCATTTAGGTGGTTGGCGTGCATATATACAGTCGCTGAATCAAACCAATACACAATTTAAAAGCGAGAAAATCGGGGGAGTTTCTGTATGATCTATAAATCTTTTTTATCCGTATCATTATTATCAGCAATGCTGTTATCTGGTTGTGACAACACGGCAAAAATTCCTCAAGCAAAAGAGGGTGCGCAAGCTTCAGCAGATGCTAAACCTATTACCATTGGCTATAGTGATTGGCCCGGATTTGTGGCATGGCAAGTTGCAATTGAAAAAGGTTGGCTAAAAGAAGCAGGTCTCAATGTTGATTTTAAATGGTTTGATTATTCAGCATCACTCTCAGCATTTTCTGCCAATCAATTAGATGCAGTATTTGTTACCAATGGTGATAACTTGGTGACGGCCTCGGGTGGTACTCAAGGCATGATGATCATGGCGACTGACTACTCTGCGGGCAATGATGTGATTATTGCCAAAGAGGGGATCAATCGTATTGAAGATTTAAAAGGTAAATCTGTCGGCGTTGAAAAAGGTCTAGTCGATCATTTGCTTCTAGCAACGGCAATGTCAGATCAAAAGATTCCCATCAATGAAATAAAATTGGTTAATTCAGCTACCAATCAATTACCACAAGTATTCTCGAGCCCAGATGTTTCAGCTATTGCGGTATGGCAACCTGTTGCCAGTCAAGCATTGAAAACTGTTGCAGGGTCAAAAATCATTTATACCTCCAAGGATAAACCGGGGTTAATTTATGACACCTTAACTGTGAATATGAGTCATTTAACTGCCCATAAAGATGAATGGAAAAAGATCCTTCAAGTGTGGGACAAGACAGTGAAATATATTAATGATCCTGCAACACATGCAGATGCTGTAAAAATTATGGCAATCCGTTCAGGGGTAGATCCAAAACAATACGAAACGATGGTGAATGGCACCCATTTACTTGATCTAGACGCCAATCAAAAAGTCTTTAGCAAAGGCAATGGTTTTGATTCGATCTATGGCTCGTCCTATCACGTCAATAAATTTAACGTGGAAAATGGCATCTATAAAACTGAACAAAATGTCGATGGTCTGATTTATCCGACATTGTTGCAAGAGTTGAAATAGCGGTTTTAAAAGAATTAGATCGTTGGAAAAAATAGCCTAAGCATGTCTTGGGCTATTTTATTTTAGGTGCAAAAGCTTTATATAGAGCCTAGACGCAATTTTTGAACAGATTTGAATGCAGGAAAACTAACCAAATCAGTGAAATTTTTATGGTGGTAGATCTGTTTTAAAGATTAACAAATTAAATTTAAATTGATTACAAAGGCGTCACTTTAATCACATTAAAAGAGGATTTTCTATTCACTAGAGCTCTTGCCAAAATAAACTTAGAGATGATATTTAAATGTGGTTAAGCTTTATGAATCATGAAAATTTTACTATTACATAAAAATTAAGTGTATGAGGATCAAATTTGCAATGCCGCGCTTTACATTTAAAGTTTAAATCGCTTTGTGTAGGCGATGTATCACTTTTCATAGGGGATTCTAAACCCCGCGTTGCAATCAAAGCAGTACTTTGTTTTTGCTCATGTTGAGTGAGGGGCACGTTCTGTATCCCCACCCAATAAGGCGACATCCATGTCGCATCACGATAGAAACACCATCTATGTTTCATCAAAATTTAAAAGTTTACATGTATCGAGTGCTTATTTTTGACTAACACAAGAAGTCTATGATATTTCAGTGCTCGTTGAAAAAAGATGAATAATTAAAATCCCAATAATCATAAAAGCCAAACCGATGATTGCAGCTAAATCTAAGTGTTGTTTATAGTAAAAGAAGCCGACCAAGGACACCAAAATAATGCCTGCGCCAGACCAAAGCGCATAAGTAATACCGACAGGAATCGTTTTCATGGTCAGTGATAAAAAATAAATGGCAACCGCATATCCAATCACGGTAATAATCGATGCAAATAACTGGCTAAAACCATCTGAAGCCTTCATTGCAGAAGTCGCGATGACTTCTGCAACAATGGCAATCATTAAATATAAAAAAGACATTGATTGAGAATATCCCTTATAACGCTATTTTTGCATGATGAAAAAGATGATTTTCTTCATGATCAAACCAATTTTGACTTTCAGTTGAAGTGCCCGTAAGCGTTGTAAAGCAAAAATCTTTTTGAAATACATCAAGTGTAAAAAATAAACGACAATGTTCACCATTGATCAGTTGCTGTTGGACAAGTGTGTTGTGATCGAGTTGTTGGAAATTTTCAAGATCAATCATAGTTCCAACTTTGTTGCTGATGGTGCTAAGATCGATGATCTGCTTATCAAAACTGATCGAAACCTCATAGTCCTGAATTGCTTCTAGACTAATCTGTTGTTGAGAAATAGCATCTTTTAAAGCATTAGTGGAGTGAAAAGCCTGTTGTATATCTGGATGTCGAGACTTGGCAAAGGCAATAAAATGATCACAAAGGATGAAGCCACCATCTGCAGGATAACTGATACTTAAATCGATATTTTCAACTTTAAATAAACGTAGGCCAAGATATAGCCCACGGGTAGCTTGTTGCCGCCAATCTTCAACATAAGCATGGCTTGGTGAAAACTCTAATATGGCATTGCCAATTGAATACAATTTTGCTGGTTCGGGCCATTGCACATGATTTTGATAATTACTGCTGACATTCCATGAAAGTAATTGATTTTGAGCATCCCAAATTGTATCGCCAACCCAGCCCTGTCGTTCTAAAACGGGCGTTGAAATGGGGTCTTTTAAGCGTAAATCAATGGTAAAGGTTTTAGATTGAAACCAATAGACCAGCGTATTTTCATCAGTTAAACCATTGGAAAAAGTAATACTCTTACGGCGAAAAGCACCCAATAAATACCGAGGTAATACGCAGGCTGAATCATCACTCGGTTTAAGTTGTGCACAGAGTTCTAATAAGTTCATAGTGACTCCTCGTTTTGACTTAAACCAAATGAATAAAGCGGGCGGGGATTTTCAAGTTGAATTTCACCCCGGGCTACTTTTTCTTTTAGATACTGGAAAGTTTGTGCGGTTTGATTAAAAAGGTGCTCACCGCCTTTTAAAGGGGAATATTTTGCAGGCTGATCTTTAAGCAAAGGTTGAATCAGATAGTCATAATCACAAGAGAAGAAGAAGGGAAATGAAAAACGTTCTTCGGAAACTTTTTTAACACGATGTTTGGTTGCCAAATATCGCCCATTAGACAGAATTTCCATCATATCGCCAATATTCATAACCAATGTATTTTCAAGCAGTGGAATATCGATCCATTGCCCTGTTTTATCGAGGACTTGTAATCCAGGTGCTGTGGGTAAGAGCAAAGTAAAACACTCATAATCGGTATGTGCACCAATACCATCTTTATCCTGAATTTCAGGATGATAAGGATAATGAATAAGGCGAAGTTGACTGGGTGCTTTGGAATTATGTGCATCAAAATAATGCTCATCTAAGCCAAGTGCTAGCGCAAAACTTTGGAAAATTGTGTGCCCAATATTTTTAATATGTTGATAATAATCTGAAACATGCTGTTTAAAAATGGGGTCATCTGGCCACTGGGTTGGACCAATCAAAGGGCGGCGATCTGCGGGGCTTTGATGATCATAATTGACATCATAGGCCTCTTTAAGATCATAACTCGTTTCTACAAAACGTTCTTCACCGATCGGTACATAACCACTGTGATTTTCAGATAAGCCAATATAATTCCTCATCTTAATTGCAGTATCTTGGGCGAAGTATTGCTGTGCGGTTTGATAAAGATTGTTGAATAACGCAGGTTTAAATTGTTCTCCCTTTAGATATAAGAAACCCACATCTTTACATGCCTGATCTAAAGCGTGTGCCACGACTAGACGATCTTCGAGGTCAGGACTGGATAATAGGGAAATGTCCACAATTGGTAAAAAATATGTGTTTGACATGAATATCACCAAGGTTGGCCGTCCAACAATGAACTAAGCGATTTGGGTCGTCCCAAAGGCTATAAGAAATCTGTTTGTTTATTTATCCGTGCTGACTTGGGTCATCCTCGGTATTTTGGGTAAGTCTTGAAGTGATGGATCAAGCTCATCTTCCTGAGCGTGTACCAACTGATCAACACGTGCCCTTAATTGTTGAAAAGCAGGAGTTGCCATGAGAGCTAATGAACGTGGGCGAGGTAAATCCACTTCAATAATTTCTTTAATTTCACCGGGATTGGCTTTTAGCGCAATAATACGATCAGCCAATAAAATGGCTTCATCCATATCATGGGTAACAAAAATAATGGTGATATCAATGTTTTGCCATAAATCCATTAAATGTTTTTGCATCTTTTGACGGGTATGAGGGTCGAGCGCGCCGAAAGGTTCATCCATCAGTAAAATTTTAGGTTCATTGACTAAAGCTCGAGCAATCGCAACACGCTGTTTCATTCCACCAGAAAGTTGATGTGGATATTGATTTTCATATTTGTCCAAGCCAATAATATTGATCCATTCTCGTGCATGGGCTTCCGCAGTCATTTGACTGGCACCTTTCATCCGTGGTCCGAACATGACATTTTCTTTAACCGTTTTCCATGGAAACAGGGTATACCCTTGGAACACCATGCCCCGTTCAGGGCTAGGTCCTGTGATGCGTTGGCCATCGACTAAGATTTCACCACTATGATAAGGATCTAAACCTGCAATTACGCGACTTAACGTTGATTTACCACAACCTGATGGGCCAATCACACAAATAAATTCACGCTTATGGATTTTAAGATCCAGTTGATTTAAAACAGTTCGTTCGTTTTTACCATGTTTAAATACTTGGCTCAGTTGTTTGGCTTCTAAGATGACAGGGCGTGCATAAATTTTTTGAAAATATTCATGTGAATTAAAAGTTGAGTCATTCATTATTTGGCCCCTGCTTTCCATGCGAACATACGCTCGCCTAATTTCATTAATAACACATCACAAACCAGTCCAATCACCCCGATAATCAAAATCGCAGCATAGACATTGTCAAAGTTTTGATAGCGTGCTTGTTGGGTAATAAACCATGTAATACCAGAAGTAGTACCAATTAATTCAGAGACAATTAAATAGGTCCAAGCCCAACCTAGTAGCACGCGTAAATCACGATAAATATCTGGAAAAGCAGCAGGAATAACCACATTGAATAGGCTTTTGAGCTTATTGGTTCCTAGGGTATAGCCGGCTTCAATTAAGCCTTTATCGACCATACGTGTTGTATTGGCAATTATTAGAATTTGTTGAAAAAGCGTACCAATCACAATAATTGCAATTTTAGGTGCATCATTGATTCCCAAAATGGCAACAGCAAGCGCGCCAAAAGCAGGGGCTGGTAAGTAACGGAAAAATTCAACAAAAGGTTCTGTGAGCAGTGATATTTTTTGTGAGAAACCACAGAGAATACCCAATGGAATACCAAAAATTGAAGAAATTAAAAAAGCTGAAAATACGATTTTAATACTGTGCCATAAGCTTTGATGAAACCATGGGGTATCTGGTTGTTCTGGCGGTGTGGTAAATGCAGTGACCAAGGCCTTAGCCACTTCATGTGGTGCAGGTAAGTAAATGGGATTGACTAAAATACCTTGTGGTGGTGCAGAATCATGAGCAACCGCATTTTGTGCCTCACTATAGAACACACTTTTTTCGATACGGCTACCGACTTGTAAATATGAGACACTGCCTGAATCTGTGATTTGGACTTGAGGATGCCAAATAAAAGGTAAATAACTGACAGCGCACCAGAGCAATATAGGGATCAGAAAAGAACACAAGCTCAGTAATAGCTTATTCTTTTGACCAATTTCCTTTACAACATAACCCATATTTACCGTCCTCATTTTAGCTTGAGTATTACGATTGTTGAAAAACGTAATATTTGTTAAGCAAAATAAGTGCCATGAATAAATATAATAAGGCGAGGCTAATTCGAATTTATCATTAACGCTCGAGTCGTCGGTGATAAATGATCTGCAGGAGCTCATCGCGCTAAAGCATGCTGAAAATACCCAAACAGGAAGAGAACTACAAGGAAATAAAAAATATGAAAGGAATAAAAGTAAAGTAATCGTGCAAGATTAGGTGCTGATTTAATAAAATTCTGAATGCTTAGCTCTGCCATTCAAACCTATTGATCTGATGATTAATTGAAATTAAATCGTCGTTGTATCGAGGGGAATACAACGACATTTTAATTATTAAATACATATCAAATCATAAACTTCAGTTGAATATTTAAGCATATTCAATTTTATCAGGTGAGCATCTGTTTAAAGGGGAAGAGGTTCTAAACCTTTTACAATATCACTAAATTCAGAGCCATTTAGCCAAAATGATTTCTTTAAAAATAATGTAGTCATTATACTTTCAGCGATATCACTATTGGTATTTTCACAAAATAAACCATATTGGCTGCCTAACACATTATTGTCTTCAATCAAACGAATATAGTAAGCATGTTGTTCGTCTGCATAACCAAGAATTGCATCACGTTGAGTCGCCATTTTTATGTCTCCACATAGAAAATCAATCAATTAAGTGCTTAAGTGAGATCAGAGAACTTATTCAAAAGTATCAATAAATTAACAAGATATCTGTATTCTAAATTATTGATTTATGATAAGTATATTGATTATCTTTGTTGTCCTTGTTCAAATAGATGTATCAAAACTGATCGATAGAGTTATTGTTATTCAAAAAAAACTTGCCGTCAACTTGAATTTGTAACTTTTTCAAGCTATATTGATTTTACAGGCTTTTATGAAGCATATAGGATAAATAATGTCTAAGAAAGTAGAATTTGAACATGGAGGTGCTAGAGCAAATGCTGGGCGTAAGGCACAGTTTAGTGAGCCAACCAAAGTCATCCGTGTACCAGAGTCACAAGTCGATTTTATCAAAAACTGGTTACTGAAAAATTTCAAAAATGGTCAGCTCAGTGATTTAACAGCGAGCATGAAGATCCAGACCATACAGCCTAAGAATGATAAGGTCTATCAGATTCCACTTGCGACTGAAAGGGTCGCTGCTGGTGTACCATTTTCAGTTCAAGATAGTATAGAACAATCTTTAGATATGAATGAATATTTAATCAGAAATGAGAGTTCTACATTTATTGTTAAAGCAAATTCGCTTTCAATGCAAGATGTGGGGATTGATATCGAAGACCCTTTGATTGTAGATCGTAGCATTTCTGCAAAATCTGGTGATATTGTCATCGCCCGTATTGATAATGATTTTACGGTGAAACGCTTGATGATTGATAAACAGTTTGATCCACCGAAAGTCTGGTTAAAAGCTGAGAATCCAGAGTTTAAAAATATTTATATTGAAGAAGGGCAAGAATTCGAAATATGGGGAGTTGTGACTTATAACTTAAAGCGAATGCGTTGATTGATAGAGA
Source organism: Acinetobacter legionensis (assembly GCF_048551735.1). Lineage (NCBI taxonomy): Bacteria > Pseudomonadati > Pseudomonadota > Gammaproteobacteria > Moraxellales > Moraxellaceae > Acinetobacter > Acinetobacter legionensis. The sequence goes on along the minus strand of NZ_JBIMBV010000015.1, from coordinate 92,617 downwards.
AGATATTTGAGGATAACGCTTTAAGTCTGTCGTGTTTTTAAGCAACATTTTTGTTGCTTTTTTTATGATCAATTTAAGAATACTAAGGACACATCAAAATTTGAGCGTGTAGTTTTCTAGTTGTGAAATCAGATTATTTTGAATATAAACTCGCTTTATTACAAAAGCTCATTGTGTGTTTTATCAATAATAGACCTATAGCTACTGAGCAAGTAGCCAATAACATAACAATCCTCATATTCACATTCGCCATCAAAAACCCTTCAAAACTAAATATAAATATTATTCGGCATATTTTTTGCTGTCATCAAAGTGATTAATTTATCAAATGGTCAAAAATGAGCTATCAAATTTTCCCGTGTGTAGCGCAACCAGATGCTGAAACTGTAGTTCTATCTTCTGGTTTAGGTGGGCATGCATCTTTTTGGCAACCACAAATTAAAACTTTAACTCAATATTTTCAGGTGCTTGTTTATGACCAAGAAGGTTGTCATGCAGACTCTGAAGCATTACCCACAGCATATTCAATAAAGAATATGGCAAAGCAAGTATTAGACATACTTCAACAACAACAAATCAAACAATGCCATTTTATTGGGCATGCCTTAGGTGCGGTAATTGGAGCTGAATTGGCTGTTTTGATCTACAACACCGAAATTTCACTGTCGAGTCTAACCTTTATTAATGCCTGGGATGCTCTTGATCCACATACAGATAAATGTTTCAAAACCCGTATTGCCTTGTTAGAAAATGCTGGTGCTGAAGCTTATATACGTGCACAAGCTCTATTTCTATATCCACCTGCTTATATTTCAAAGCATATTCAACAAATTCAAGAGATCGAAAGCAAGGGATTTAAAGATTTCCCACCGATTAATAACGTGTTGCTACGCTTAAATGCATTGATGAATTTTAAAATTTTACCGCAACATATCGCTGCTTTGGCGAACACTGATGTGTATTACATTGCCAACAAAGATGATTTTTTAGTGCCTTATCAAAAGAGTATAGACCTTAAAGCAATATTGGGGCATGGCGAATTAACACTATTGGAAACCGGTGCGCATGCTTCATCTGTAACAGAAAGTAATACAGTCAATCAGATTTTAATTCAAAATTTAGTAGAAGAAACCCTATGAACCAGAGCCTCAACATAGATTTAAACCAATTGTTTCCAGATGCCAGAACGCACAATACTTGGTTGGATAAGGCAGTCAGCACTGAATAGATTCAGCAAATTTATGATTTAGTGAGAATGGGACTTACCTCTGCCAATTGTTGCCCTGCTCGATTTATATTTTTAATGACATCTGAGTCGAAAGAACAACTAAAGCCTGCGCTATCCTCGGGAAATATAGAGAAAACCATGACAGCGCCTTTGACAGTGTTGGTAGCAACGGATCAGAAATTTTATAATCAATTTGCTAAACTTTTTCCGCATACAGACGCTAAATCTTGGTTTACCTCAAATCCCAAACTTGCCAATGAAACAGCTTTAAGAAATAGCTCGATGCAAGCGCGTATTTAATTATGGCATGTCGAAGTTTAGGTTTGGACACAGAGCCAATGTCTGGATTTGATGATATGCAAGTGAATGAGACTTTCTTTAAAGAAACTGATTATTCGATTAATATGATTGTCAACATAGGATATGGGGATCATACAAAAATATATACAAGATTACCAAGATTAGATTTTGATGATGCTTGTAAAATATTATAAAGATTTATTTTAATAACTATTTTATTAGATTACTAATTTTATTGAACCAGTGTTGTATTTCGTCAGAATTTTATCTTATTGAACCACATACCATATGCGGTTTTTTATTTATAGTGTCGGTTAATTTTAAAATTATAAATGATCTAAAATGACGCATTTATGCACTATTTTAGTTTATTTTTCATGACTTAAAAATTCATATATTTTACCAAAAGGTAAAATAAAAAATAAACATAAAAAAATTAATAATAAAAACAACTAATTAAATTTAGTGGCATGTTGTATGCATTATTTATAATTACAAGGTGGTTTTGGTTTTTAGTTTTATATTAAATATTTTTAGAATATTTTTTGTACAGTGAGGTTTAGCTATGAAAATTGGTGTATTTTGTCCGATTGGAAATAATGGCTGGTTGCTTTCAGAAAATGCACCGCAATATAAGCCAACATTTGAATTGAATAAACAGATTGTACAACGTGCAGAACATTATGGTTTTGATTTTGCATTGTCGATGATTAAACTGCGTGGTTTTGGGGGAAAAACTGAATTCTGGGATTATAACTTAGAAAGCTTTACATTAATGGCGGGTTTAGCGGCAGTGACCAGTAAAATAAAAATTTTTGCTACGGCAGCGACTTTGGTGATGCCACCAGCCATTGTGGCACGTATGACATCAACGATTGACTCGATTTCAAATGGACGTTTTGGGCTAAATGTTGTGACTGGATGGCAACCACCAGAATATACCCAAATGGGGTTGTGGCCAGGGGATGATTATTTCTCTAAACGTTATGATTACTTATCTGAATATGTCGAAATTTTACGTGAGCTTTGGGCAACTGGAACATCTGATTTCAAAGGTGATTTCTTCCAAATGGATGATTGCCAAGTAAAGCCAATACCACAATCCGACATGAAAATTATTTGTGCTGGTCAATCTGATGCGGGCTTAGCATTCTCTGCAAAATATGCAGATTATAATTTTGTTTTTGGAAAAGGTTTCAATACACCAACGGCCTATGCTGAAATCAACGAACGTCTAAAAGTACATACTGATCAGACAGGAAGAGATGTTCAAACCTATGTTTTGTTTATGGTGATTGCAGCTGAAACAGATCAAGAAGCAATGGCGAAATGGGAGAACTATAACCAAGGCGCAGACCTAGCAGCAATTAACTGGTTAATGAATCAAGGCGGTAAAGATCAAACATCAGGTACAGATACCAATATTCGTCAAATGGCATCTAGTGTTTCACCCGTCAATATTAATATGGGCACAATCGTCGGTTCTTATGAAAATGTTGCCATGATGCTGGATGAAATTTCTACCATTAAAGGCACTGAAGGAATTCTTTTAACATTTGATGATTTTATCCAAGGGGTTGAGGATTTTGGACAGCGCGTCCAACCGTTGATGGCTTGTCGTGAGGAGGTTGTTGCAAGTTATCAACAGCTAGCTCAACCCGTTTTGGAGAAAAGCGCATGAGTATAGTTGAAAACTCGAAAATGATAGAAAATCTGGTTTGTACAGATTTCACGACTCATGCAGGAACAGGCAAAATTTTAAAAGCGGAGCCAGAATCGATTCAGCTCGCACCTGAACAAACGGCGCTTATCGTCATTGATATGCAAAATGCCTATACCTCAATTGGTGGCTATTTGGATTTGGCTGGTTTTGATGTTTCCACTACTCAACCTGTGGTTGCCAATATTAAAAAAAGCATTGATGCAGCACATATAGCCGGTATCCAAGTGATCTATTTTCAAAATGGATGGGATGAACAATATGTAGAAGCCGGTGGCATAGGTTCTCCTAACTTTCATAAATCCAATGCTTTAAAAACCATGCGTAAAAATCCTGATTTACAAGGCAAATTATTGGCAAAAGGTGGTTGGGATTTTGCATTAATTGATGAACTAAAGCCTCAACCTCAAGACATTGTGATCGAGAAATCACGCTATAGCGGTTTTTTTAATACAGCATTGGACAGTAGTTTACGTACTCGTGGCATCCGAAATTTAGTTTTCGTTGGGATTGCCACCAATGTTTGTGTGGAATCAACCCTTAGAGATGGTTTTTTCTTGGAATATTTTGGTATAGCGCTAAAAGATGCATGTTATCAAGCTGGCCCTCAATCAGCACAAGAGGCAGCCTTATATAATATTAAAACCTTTTTTGGATGGGTATCTGATACGGAATCATTTGTACAGACATTCAAAACCCAACAAGAGCAGCCAAATTCAGTCACTTTTAGTAAATCAGCTTAATGCTTTTAACCAGATCAAGTGTCTTTTTTAGAGTTTAAGTCTATGGCGAAGATGCTTTAAGGAAAAAATAAAGGAATTTAAAATGTCCAAACAAGTTGTGATCCCAGTAGGTACAGCTAAACCCCTTGCACCTTATGTGCCTGCAACCAAAGCAGACAATATTGTCTATGTTTCTGGGACTTTAGCATTTGATGAAAATAATGAGGTGGTCTGTGTCGGTGATGCCGCAGGCCAAACCCGACATATTTTAGAAACCATTAAAAACGTCATCGAAACTGCAGGTGGCACGATGGATGATGTGACGTTTAACTCAATATTCGTCAAACATTGGGCAGATTATGCCGCAATAAATGTGGTCTATGCTGAATATTTTCCCAATGACAAACCCGCTCGTTATTGTGTACAGGTCGGACTGGTTAAACCTGAAGCCCTTGTTGAAATTGCATCAATAGCACATGTGGGATAATGCATGTCTAAATTTGTCTATGTGTTTTAGTCATTTTTTTAAAAAATGAATTTTAACCTCGATGAACATTTGCGCATTGGGGTGGGAGAGTTATGATGCAAATGGTCAAACAGGAAAGTACAGTTAGTAGTGAAATTATTGAATTTACCAAGCCTTGTGAAACTAAAGTCCATTTAGAAATTGATCAAGATATCTTTAGACAAGGTATGTCTAATTTGGGTGCAGCAGTCAATGTGATCACTACTAAAGGTGATGCAGGACAGGCAGGTTTTACCGCATCTGCAGTGTGTAGTGTAACGGATTCACCTCCAACCTTATTGGTATGCCTTAATCGCGCCGCATCGGTATATCGCGTTTTTTCTGAAAATAAAGTTTTGTGTGTCAATACATTAGGTTCAAATCAAGCCGCATTGTCTAATTTATTTGGTGGCAAAACACCCATGCAACACAGATTTGCACAAGGTGAATGGAGTGAACTCGTGACAGGTTCTCCAGTGTTAGATAACGCCCTAATTTCATTTGATTGTGAAGTGGTATCAAGTCAGGTGGTCGGTAGTCATGATGTATTGTTTTGTCGGGTCAAAGCAATTCGTCACAACCCAAGTTTAAATGCGCTTCTATATTTCAAACGCAGTTATTGTGAACCTCAAAATGTATGTTGATCTCTAAATATGGGGAATTAGAAAATGGCGACAAAAGAACCATGGTTTACATCATTCAAACCATACACAGGTAATTTAGATCAAAACCCTGTGCAAATTGATGAATATTTACCTGTTGGAAAAAGTATCGTTTTGGGCTTGCAACATGCATTTGCAATGTTTGGTGCAACGGTTCTCGCACCTTTGCTGATGGGCTTTGATCCCAATTTGACTATATTTATCACGGGTATCGGCACGATTTTATTTTTCCTGATGACGGGTGGAAGAATGCCGAGTTACCTCGGATCTAGTTTTGCATTTATTGGCGCTGTCGCTGCTGCAACGGGCTATGCAGGTGTGGGGTCAAATCCAAATATTGCCTTGGCTTTAGGGGGGACCATCGCTTGTGGTTTGGTGTATGCCGGAATTGGTTTAATTGTCATGAAGACGGGAACTGGTTGGATTGAAAAGTTGATGCCACCGATTGTTACGGGTGCAATCGTGATGATTATTGGTCTAAACTTAGCACCTGTCACCATTAAAAGTGTTTCTGCAAACCCATTTGATACTTGGATGGCAATTCTGACAATCCTTTGTATCAGTGCGATTGCTGTATTTACCCGAGGCATGATGCGTCGCTTATTGCTCTTACTGGGGTTGGTGTGTGCATATGTTCTATATTTTATCCTTGCCAATTTAATGGGCTTTGGCAAAGCGATCGATTTTGCAGTCATTAGCAATGCGGCGTGGTTTGGTCTCCCGCATTTTGTTGCACCCTCGTTTAATGCAAACGCCATGTTGTTAATTGCGCCAGTAGCAATAATTCTGGTCGCTGAAAACTTAGGTCACTTTAAAGCTGTATCTGCAATGACGGGTCGTGATTTATCACCTTATATGGGCCGTGCATTTTTTGCAGATGGGGTATGTACCAGCTTGTCAGCTTCTGTTGGGGGAACAGGTATGACCACATATGCTGAAAATATTGGGGTTATGGCCGTCACTAAAATTTATTCAACCACAGTTTTCGTAATCGCTGGGATCTTTGCAATTTTGTTGGGCTTATCACCTAAATTCGGTGCTGTGATTAGTACTATTCCTGTTGCTCTTTTAGGTGGTGCCTCAATTGTGGTGTTTGGTTTAATCACAGTGGCTGGTGCAAAGATTTGGATTGATAATAAAATTGATTTCACTAAAAACAGTAGCTTAATTATTGCTGCGGTCAGCTTGATCATGGGCGCAGGTAATTTTAGTGTACATATTGGTTCATTTGATCTTGGTGGAATTGGTACAGCAACTTTGGCTGCAATTTTATTGAATCTAGTTTTAAATCGTAGAGAAAAACAGCCCGATGAGATCAAGCTAGAATCAAGTGATGCTGCAAAGTCCTTATCGCAGTCCTCTTAAACTAAAGGCGCAGATTGAGATTTTAAGTGATTGAACAGTAGATTTTATAGTGAACGGTGTGGCATTTAGTAGGTTAGGGACAATGAGATGATATACGGCATGTCCTTGAGCAAAGTTTGTACCTGAGTGAAAGTATGGAATCAAGATTTTGCAAAGATTAATCACATGCACAAAAATTTGCGACGCTTGCAGTGAGTTTGTAAAAAGCGTTACAGCATAGGTGATTTTTCCTTGTTTGACTATAAGCAAGAGAATTGAATATAGGGTATGAATTCAAGCTTTAGTATTGCAATTTTAAAGCGATTATCGGGGAAATTCGTATCCATATTGGTGGCTGAAATTTTTACAGATATTTGGTTTTTTAGGGTGCTGCCCTGTGCGACAAATTTTGTCGCACAGGGCATTTCTCTATCTAGTATTTAATTCTCCAATAAATATAATAGAACCTGTAAGCACGATGAGATTTAAAATATGAAAGACTGGATTAAGATACGCGAAATTTTAAAAAATATTCAAAATCGGCAAAATAAAAAACAGACTATTTACTTAGTCGGTATGGTTGATTTAAATGAATTGGATATTTCATGGTTGATTGATGAAGACTACATTGAAATTGATGATGCTATTTCTTACTTAGATAATGGAGATATTGTTTTTATTAAGAATTTAACTTTTAAAGGAAAGAAATTACTTTATCAGTTAAGTATTTAAATCTACTTTTTATAATAGATAATGAGGGTGTTTTATAATAATAATGAAGAATTAAAATAAATAATAATTTAATTTTTATTTTAATAAAAATAAACAAAAAATAAAAAATTATTATAATAATTTAATAAATATAAATAATAGTATGAAATATGATAATTAATAATTTAAATCCAAATCAATATTCAATTATTGGTTTGGATTTTTTATATTATGCAACCCAAAAAATAATTTTTTAGTCTTCATTCACGAATTAAGACTTGTTTATTTGCTGAACTCTCGCTAAAACTATGGATGTTTTATACATAGGCAATAAAAAGGATTTTATGATGAAACGCCCAAAGTATATTGATAAGACTGAATGGGAAGCGCGTTGCCAGTTGGCAGCACTCTATCGTTTAATTGCACATTATAGAATGACTGATTTGATAGATACCCATATCAGTTTACGTGTCCCGCATGAGCCTGATCATTTTCTGATTAACCGCTATGGTGTAACATTTGATCAGATGAAAGCTTCAGATTTGGTGAAAATTGATCATGAAGGGAATATTGTGGCAGATTATGATCAAGGCAAAATGGTCAATGTTGCAGGCTTCGTCATTCATTCTGCCTTACATCATGCTAAAGATGATATTCACTGTGTCATTCATACCCATACGGCGGATGGCATAGCTGTTTCTGCACAAGAAAAAGGTTTATTGCCTTTGTCACAACATGCGCTGAAATTTTATAACAATATTGCTTATCATGAATATGAGGGTATCGCTTTTTCTACAGCTGAAAGAGAACGTTTGGTTCAGGATTTGGGAAATTATCGTTGCATGATTTTACGCAATCATGGTTTGTTAGCCACTGGAAACAGTATTGCAAGAGCATTTCATGAAATTTATTTTTTAGAGCGAGCTTGTCAGGTTCAAATTAAAGCCATGAGCAGCTCAAAACTTCATTATCCGAGTAAGCAAATATGCGAATATACGGTGAAGCAATTTGAAAGTGATGCTGCTGAACCGATTGTTCAGGCTGCTTGGAATGCTGCTTTATCATTGATTAAAGATCAGAAAAAAGATTTTTGTGCTTAAACACGGCTTCTAACTTGTTCAATAAGCTCGACATAAAAAACCTCCATCTATACATGCGGAGGTTTTTTATTGCATATGAATTAGCTGTTTAAATCAAACCAAATAAATTGGCTATCTTCATGTGCAGTGAGTGTCGAATCTTCGTCAAATAAATAACCATCACCTGCTTTAACGACTTGACCCGCAATATCAATCTCACCATCGATTACATGTACATAGTTAAATTTTTGGGTTGCTTTAACTTCAAGGGTATGACCTTTTTCCAGATATGCCGCTTTAATTTCAGCATCTTGACGAATATGCATTGGCGCATTGTTATTTGGGCCAACAATCAATTGCCATTCATTGGGTGATTTTTTAGGATCACGTTCAATTTGTTGATAATTCGGTTCGGCATCTTGAACATTTGGAATTACCCAAATTTGTAGCATATGAACTGCTTCATCACCTTGGTTGATTTCACTGTGTTGTACACCTGTACCCGCACTCATCAATTGCCATTCACCCGCATGGATATGACGTTCATTTCCCATGCTGTCTTTGTGTGAGATAGTACCTTTAAGCACACAAGTCAAAATTTCCATGTTGTCATGTGGGTGAGTACCAAAACCTTTATGTGCTGCAATGGTATCGTCATTGATTACACGTAAAGAACCAACACCCATATATTTAGGATCATACCAACTACCAAAAGAGAAACTATGTTTGGTATCTAACCACCCCATTTTTACGTGACCACGGTTTTCACTGTGATGTAAAAAAGTATTCATCTCAAATCTCCAATTCTTTATTTTTAACATGAATGAATTTTAATATTTAAGTAATTGGGATGAAATAGCAAAAAAGCAACATATTGTTTTATTTTTGGAACGATAAATTTTTATCTTTGCAATAAAAAACCAGTGTATGCACACTGGTTTTTTATTTCATCAAGTATAAGATTATTCTAAGAATTTAACCGTTACACCTGATTTAACTTTTTTACCTAAGTCATTGGCATCCCAGTTGGTCAAACGAATACAACCATGTGAAGCTGTTTTCGAAATTGCAGATGGATTTGGTGTACCATGAATACCAAATGATTTTTTGCTCAATCCAATCCAGATATTCCCTACAGGAGCATTTGGACCAGGTGGTAATGATAATGGTTTTAAGTTTTTACCTTGTACAAAGTTACTAGGTGAATAGCTATACCATGGGTTTCGTGCAACTCCAGTAACTTTATAAGTTCCTTTTGGAGATGGTGTATCAGAACTACCAATTGTTGCAGGGAAAGAGCCAACCATTTGGTTTTGTGCATTAAACAAATATAATTGCTTCGCACCTTTATGCGCGACAATCAAATGAATATTTTCAGGTAATTCATTGCGAATATTCGTCACAACGATTTTTTCACCAACTTTATTAAATGTCGCTTTAGGATTCAGTTTCTTTAAAAACTCTTCGTCCATGTGAAATTTTTCACCTAGCATTTCTGTTACACGAGTGTAATACAGGCCTGGCATTTTTGCTTGTAATGCATAATCATGCGGAATCGATTTTGCATAAGGACCTTTTAGGTCTTCAGCTGTTATCGTATATTCCACAAAAGCAGGCTTATTGCCTTGTTGAGAAACTAAAGCATCCCAAGTTTCTTGAGTCAATTCACCAGTAGGTTTAATACCATTCATTTGTTGGAATGAAGCGATTGCTTTAAGCGTATTCATACCGCTTGAACCATCAATGGCACCAGGTGAAGCATGGGCATTATTTAACATGACATGGGCACGGGCATAGACAGGGAATTGACCCTTACCAATATTTTCGTACCATTGTGCATTGTTTATTCCATCTAAAGTCCATGACGCTTTAGGTGCATTAGGATTGCTTGCCGTTTTTGCAGTCGTGGTCTGTGGTGAAGATGGAGAGATAGCGGTACCTGAGTTTTTATCCTCAGTTTTTTCTAAATTTTGTAGCGTATTTGCAGCTTTGTCTAAGTCTTGTTGCTCTTGCTGACTTATCTGTGTTTCTACACTTGAAGCAGAATCATCAATAGCAAGTGGATCAATAGGATCTTCAACAGGAGCAGCAACTTTTTTAGGCGTTAGAGGTTGCTCAGCTGTAGATGCAGCAAAAGCTGTACCTGTTAATAAACAGCTTAAACTCAAAGCAAGAATTGAGCGAACGAACATGTAGATCAACCTTAAGAATTATTCATAATTTATAACTAAAAATCTGTGTAAGTATTGCAGAAATTATAAGGTGTTGCAGTATTTGTTTTGTGTTAATCATTTTTTTCTATAGACATTTTCCTAGTCTGCAAGTTTTGTTTTATTTTCGTATACCCGTGGGAATTTAAATCTAAGTAATCAAATCGGGTCAGTTGACAATTCGTCTACGTTTGCGACTACGTGTATTTTTTAGGCGATACTAGGAGCGGAGTATGAAATTTAGTCATTCTAAGTGATAAGGAACATTGTTTCGCAAGGTAACGACGTAGCGTCAAAAAACACGCTAGCCCTCTGCTGCGCCTTGCGCTACAAACAAAGCAGTGCTTTGTTCTTGCTTAGGGTAGTGGCTAAATTTATCTCAGCCTTCGTTATGAAACTCGAAAATAGTCTCGCTATTCTCTTCATGCTTTACGACGTATACGTCTCATGCTCAATTTTAATCTACAACGCAAGCCATTTATGAAATATCAACAGACCCTAAACTTTGTTGAGAAAAATTTTCTAGAAATGGTTATGGAGCAAACCTTTTTGCTATGATGGGGCGAATTTAATTTTTGATTGGGAAAGTAAATGACGACCTTAAAAAATGATCGTTTTCTACGTGCCTTATTGCGTGAACCTGTAGATACGACTCCAGTTTGGATGATGCGTCAGGCTGGGCGTTATTTACCAGAATATCGTGAAACACGTGCGAAAGCAGGTGATTTTCTTTCTCTTTGTAAAAATACAGAATTTGCTTGTGAAGTGACTTTACAACCTTTGCGCCGTTATGAGCTTGATGCTGCAATTCTATTTTCAGACATTTTGACTGTTCCCGATGCTTTAGGTTTAGGACTTTATTTTGAAACTGGAGAAGGTCCTAAATTCCATAAAACAGTTCGTACAGAACAAGATGTGGCTAATTTACCGAAATTCAATGCCAAATCTGATCTGGCTTATGTAATGAACGCTGTTTCAACCATTCGTTCAGCTTTGGCTGGTCAAGTGCCTTTGATTGGTTTTTCAGGTAGTCCATGGACCTTGGCAACATACATGGTGGAAGGCGGTTCAAGCAAAGACTTCCGTTTTACGAAACACATGATGTATGCACAACCTGAAGTTTTACATGCTTTATTAGATCGTTTAGCCGATGCTGTAATTGACTATTTAAATGCCCAAATTGAGGCGGGTGCTCAAGCCGTACAAATTTTCGATAGTTGGGGTGGCGCATTGGCGCACCGTGAATATCTAGAATTTTCGCTCAAATATATGCAGAAAATTGTTGCTGGGTTAAAACGAGAGCATGAAGGACGTAAAGTGCCTGTGATCTTATTTACCAAAGGTGGTGGTCAATGGTTAGAGCCAATGATTGCAACTGGTGCAGATGGATTTGGCTTAGATTGGACTACGCCAATAAACGTGGCTCGTCAAACAGTTAATGGACGTGCAGCATTACAAGGGAACTTAGATCCAGCAACCTTGTATGGTTCAGCTGATTCTATTGAAAAAGCAACCAAAGCTATGCTTGATGATGCTTATGCTAATGGAGAGAAAACAGGTTATATTGCCAACTTAGGTCATGGAATTACGCAGTGGGTTGATCCTGAAAAACCCAAAGCATTTATTGATACTGTACACCAATACAGTGCCAAATATTTAGGTTAACTTATTGTTGTAAATGTATTTATGATCTATTTTAAATCATTATTTGAATTTCTACTTAAGGCAGCATCGGCTGCCTTATTTGGTATTTTATTGTTGATTGCATTTATTACTACGGCGAATATGGGCAGCCATGAATTTTATGGTTTATTCCGTTATGACTATTTATTATTATATGCGCTGATCATTCAAGCCTGTTTATTGTTTTTAAAACTTGAATCTTGGGCAGAAGCCAAAGTCATTGCTTTATTTCATATTATGGCTATGGGTATGGAAATTTTTTTAACCCACCCACAGATTGCTTCTTGGCAATATCCACAACCTGCCGTTTTTAAACTTTTGACTGTGCCTTTATTTGCAGGATTCATGTATTCTGCAGTTGGCAGTTTTTTTGCCCGTTCTTTACGTTTGTATCAGGTTTCTTTTTTAAATTTGCCCAATTTTGCCAATATGTTGTGTCTAGCAGTTTTGTCTTATCTCAATTTTATGAGCAAATTTTTTATTCCAGATTTTCGAAATGCACTATTTATTTGGAGTGTGGTAATTTTTTGGAAAACAAAAGTTCGTTTTAAGTTACAGCAACATGAATTTCAGCTTCCGATGTTACCAGTACTGGTCGTTTTGGCATTTTTAATTTGGGTTGCTGAAAATATTAGCACTTTTAATAAAATTTGGTTGTACCCAAGTCAAGTAGATGCATGGCATATGGTGGGATGGGGGAAGCTAGGCTCTTGGTATTTACTCTTACTTTTAAGTCTAGTTTTGGTCCTTAAAATTCTTGGAGTACGTAATAAAGAAGGTGAATGGTCACTAAAAAAGTACAATAAATAATTTCGTAATTGTCACATTTAGATTTGCATATCTGAATTTATGTGATAAATCTAAATAGGTGTAATCAAACTTACACATAATGGAAAATAACAATTTACATATGTTGAATTAAAACAATGCATATGAAAATTCTGGAGAATTATATGTTAAAAAAAATCGCTTTAGCTGCTGTATTGGCTGCGGGTTCAAGTGTTGCTATGGCTGATCCAGATGTGGGTTGTGGTGTCGGCTCGCAAGTTTGGGCTGGTCAGTCTGGAAAAGTACCTAAGATTTTAGCGGCAACCACTAATGGTCTTTTCACTAACCAATTATTAGGTATTACATTTGGTACTTTAGGATGTAATGGTAATGGCAAAGTAACTGCTCAAGTCGTGACATTTACCAATGAAAACTCAGAATCTCTTGCACGTGATATGGCTGTAGGACAAGGTGAAAGCCTAAATGTACTTGCTTCATTATTAAATGTTAAAGATGCAGATAAAGCACGTTTCAATGCTGTGGCGAAGTCAAACTTTGCCAGTATCTATTCAGCAGAAAATCAAAATTCTCTACAAGTATTAGCATCACTTCAGCAAGTGATGGCAAAAGACGAAGTGTTAAAAGCATACGTTTAATGCGCCAAAACCCTGCCTTGTTGCAGGGTTTTTTTATTTAAATTTTATCGAATACCCATTATTGAGAAATGAATTTTGCATGAGTAAATCTTAAGTTAACTCCTGTATTGAACCGACATTTTTTAATTGCACAGTTTTATAATATATCTATATAAATTGATGATTGAATGAAATATTTAGTATTTAGCTTAAGCTTACTCAGTTCATTTTTTACAACTCATTTGCATGCAGAATCATCTTTAGAGAAATCGCATGTATTAGAAAATGCATTAAAACTGGCACAACAAAAACAACTAGCCAGCAATATCACATGGAAACGTTTACTTTATGCAGAAGATGCCTCTGTCAAAAATGTAAATCAAAGTGAAGTCAGTTATTTGGGTTATTTTTTTGCTCAAGATGGCCGTCAGAATATTCAAAATGAAATGAATGCGGATATCACTGCACTGTTTCAACTCGCCGATGCCAATCAATCTATTCGTTGTAAATTTCCTGCACGTAGCCAATGGCTGATGCAACAATTGAATATTTCACAACAACAATTACCAGTTGTATCTTGTCCTGAATTTGATCAATGGTATGCACAGATCAAACCTTATCAAGTGACGTTGATTTATGCGACTGATTTTATGGGTAATCCAAGCTCAATGTTTGGGCATACTTTGCTACGTCTTGATCCTAAAGATCAAAAGCAGCTCAATTTAGTCTCTTATGCAGTGAATTACGCAGCCACAGTAAACAGTGATGATAATTGGTCTTATGCATGGAAAGGGGTGGTTGGCAAATATCCTGGTGAATACTCTTTAATGCCTTATTATCGCAAAGTGAAAGAGTATGGTGATTTTGAAAGCCGTGATCTTTGGGAGTATGAACTGAATTTAGATCCTGAAGAGACTGCATTTTTGGTAAAACACATTTGGGAAATGCAAAAAGTCAGTTTTCCTTATTATTTTGTCAGTGATAATTGTGCCTATCGTTTATTGGGATTGATTGATTTAGTCCGCCCAAGCTCGAATTTACGCAAGCAATTTACGTATGCAGCGATCCCGATTGAAACCATTAAAGCCGTAGAGCAACAGGGATTAGTACGAGAAGCGGTATATCGTCCAGCATTAGAAACACAATTAAATTCGCAGGCCAAACAACATGGTCATGCTTTGGCAAAAAAAGCCCATGCAATTACGGTGTTAGAACCGCAGCAGATGCAAGAGGCTTTAATTAATTACGATGATCAAGATCGCGCAAAAATATTAGAAATGGCCTATGACGATTTATATTTACAATTTGTTGCTCGTCAGGTCGATGCAAGTTTTACCCAACCGCGCTTTAGACAACTCTTAGGCTTACGTAGTCAAATTCCTATAGAGAAACAACGTTTAGCACCTGTACGTCCGAAAGTTGATCCAGTCAATGGACATGATTCGCGTAAGTGGTCCATGGAAGCGGGTGAGGTTCAAGGTGAAAAATATGTACAAATTGGTCATCGTCAGGCCTATCACGAACTAAAAGATCCGCAGGGCGGCTTCCGTACAGGCACACAATTGATGTTTCTAGATGGTGCCGCGCAATGGCGTGATGATCGACTGAAATTGGAACATCTTGATTTATTAACGGTAAACTCTTATAACCCCATCACCCCATTTAAAATGCCAATCACCTGGGGTTTTACTTTGGGCTGGCAGCAGGAAGCCATTCAAAATGGACAATTCAGCGATCAGCAACAACATGGGGTGGTCAGTGCAAAAGCCCAATCTGGTTATACTCTTGCAGATGATGATCGTAAGCATCTTTGTTATGCAGAGCTGCAAACACAGCTTCAAGCAGGTACGTCATTAGATAAAGGCTGGCGTGTTGGTCTAGGACCAACACTGGGCTGTCAAAATGTATGGTCAGATCGTTTAAACAGTATTGTTCAAGTTGAATTACCTTATTGGCAAGATTCAAGTAAGTGGAATTTACGGATCCAGAGCACAATGCAATATTCACTCAATCGTCAAAATTCATTAAACGTCAATTGGGAATACCAACAACAAAACCAACTCGATTGGCAAAAAATTGGTTTAGGCTTTGTACATTATTTTTAAAGAGGGATCTGACAAATCGGATTTTGAGAATGACATACTGCGATAAGTATTAATCAATCGCAAGCCAAGGTTCTTTATATAAGTAGATTATTGATTCTCAAACTTAGAATTTGTTGCCAATTGTTTAGAAAAGGACTTTTGGTTTTAATGAATGAACCACCTTGATACAATTGTTTCACTGTATCAAGATAATCCGCATCGACAGCTTCTTCCAGCTCTTTAAAATCTGCGTGAATTTCTGTCTGTATCTGATAGGTCCTTGCACAAATTAATTCGCCCACCTTATTTTTTAAATATGAAATCTCAGATTTAAGTGTATTTAAGCTGATTTGTTCATCACTATAGAGATAAATATGTAGTAGCTTTAGGGTCAAGCCCATAGGATTCAGAATCAAAATACATATGATTTCAAACTGCCGAGGTGTTAAAAGAATTGATTGATCATTGATTATTATTTTCTGTGGCACTGAAAATGCATGGATGGTTAAATGATTGAAGGGTTGTGCATATAATTTTTGTGCAATGATCTCAGCGCATTGTGTAACGGCCAATTGTCCAAAAATATTTGCTTGATTTAAGCTGTGAAATAAAACTACTTCACCACATGCTTCCCCTGATGTTAAATCAAGAATAGGTGCACTATAAATATACTGATCTGGCTTTGTTTTTAAATCTTGATCTTGCTGGAATCCTGCGAATTGATCTGTATTGGCTGAACACCAGAGTTGATTTTTTTTGCATATCCTTGATCTGTACCACGACAGATGCTAGGTGGGCCGTGTTGAGTAAATCCTGCTGACATTGAATCAGTGCGGATTGTAAAGCTTGTTGGAAAATTGAGTTTGGTTGAGTGGAGTTTAATTTTTCTTTTTTGATTCTTGTTTTTTTAGCATGTGGTTTTGAATGCATCACATAATCCATTTATGCATATATACTAAATAATATCTTAAATTAAAAAAACAAATAACAAAGTAAAAAAATATATTAATTTCATTACTTTTCTTTTAATTATTCATTTTTCATAAATTTTTCGATTTCCTATTATAAGCTATTCAACTTTTCTCCTACCTTTGTTTGATAGATTTATCTAAAAGCAGTTTTATACGACTAAGAAGGCGTTATGTTCATAGGATTGAACAAAAAATATTGACGTCATCCAAGGAAAGGCACTTTTTTTGCTTATACAAAAAAAGGCAAATTTAAAGGTACGATGATGGACGCTCGAAATGAACAATCAACTATCGTAAAAACAGAAGATTCCAAAGAATATTTTGCTCAACGAGAATTAAAAAAGGGCGCAGTTGGCTGGCTACTATTGGTCGGTTTAGGGGTTGCCTATGTGATTTCAGGTGACTTTGCTGGATGGAACTTTGGTATTGCACAAGGTGGTTGGGGCGGTATGTTTGTCGCTGTCATTTTTGCTGCGATTATGTATCTATGTTTATGCCTTTCAATGTCAGAAATGTCGACTATGCTTCCTACAGCAGGCGGTGGATACAGTTTTGCGCGTATGGCTTTTGGACCATTTGGAGGTTATTTAACAGGAACAGCGATTCTGATCGAATACGCCATCGCTCCGGCAGCAATCGCGACCTTTATTGGTGCATATTGCGAATCATTATTTGGAGTGGGCGGATGGCTAATTTATTTAATCTGTTATTTGGTCTTTATGGGAATTCACTTAAAAGGTGCAGGTGAAGCACTTAAAATCATGTTTGTGATCACAGCTATTGCTGTTGTTGCAGTTGTGGTTTTCCTTGTCGCGATGGTTCCTCACTTTAACAGCGCCAATTTATTTGATATTGCACCAGATTTAGCTAAAGCAGGCGCGAGTAGTTTTTTACCACAAGGTTATATAGGAATCTGGGCAGCAGTTCCGTACGCAATTTGGTTCTTCCTTGCAGTGGAAGGCGTTCCTTTGGCCGCGGAAGAGGCAAAAGATCCAGCACAATCTTTACCACGCGGTTTGATGGGTGCAATGTTGATTTTGGCTGCTTTCGCCATTTTAATTTTAATACTGAGTGCGGGTGCCGCAGGTGCAAGTGTACTCAAAGATTCAGGTGCCCCTTTGGTGGATGCCTTGGTTAAAGTATATGGGCATGGCATGTTAGCAAACTTTGTAAATTTTGTTGGTTTGGCAGGCTTAATCGCAAGTTTCTTCTCGATTATCTATGCATATTCGCGTCAAATTTTTGCCCTCTCTCGTGCGGGTTATTTGCCAACATCATTGTCGCTGACCAACAAAAATAAATCACCGTATTTAGCCGTGATTATTCCAGGGATTATTGGCTTCATATTATCATTGACTAAACAGGGTGACTTACTGATTTTGATTGCGGTATTTGGTGCGACGATTTCTTATGTTTTAATGATGATGGCACATATCAAATTACGTATTTCACAGCCTGATGTATATCGTCCATATCGAACACCAGGTGGTATTTTTACCTCAAGTATTGCGTTGATCTTATCAATTGTCGCGGTGGTTGCAGGTTTTCTTGTCGATCCTAAAGTCTGGTTTATTGCTTTGGGTATTTATGTGGTCTTCATTGTTTATTTTCTTGTTTATAGTCGTCATCATCTGATTTCAGGTACACCTGAAGCAGAATTTGCCAGCATTAAGGCAGCAGAACAGGAATTATAATTATGAGTTATCGTTATAGCGTTGCTCAGCAACAATATATTTTTCAAGATTTAAAAACCCTAATGGCAAAGGCAACGCCATTACGTTCTGGAGATGAATTGGCTGGTGTTGCTGCCAGTAATGCAACAGAACGTGTGGCAGCGCAGATGGCCTTGGCAGAAGTCCCTTTAAAAAATTTTTTAAATGAAACGGTTATTGACTATGACAAAGATGATATTACGCGTTTAATTATTGATGAACATTGTGATGATTTATTTGCACCGATTTCACACTTTACTGTGGGTGATTTTCGAAATTGGTTGCTGAGTGAAGATGCAACTTCCGAAAAATTGACCAATTTAGCTAAGGGTTTAACCCCTGAAATGGTTGCTGCTGTGAGTAAAATTATGCGTAATCAAGATTTAATTCTGGTTGCGAGTAAATGCGAAGTGGTCACCCAATTTCGTAATACAATTGGTTTAAAAGGTCATTTATCTACTCGTTTGCAACCGAATCATCCAACGGATGATATATTGGGTATTTCAGCCAGCTTATTGGATGGTCTGATGTATGGCAATGGTGATGCTGTCATTGGGATTAATCCTGCCACAGACAATCTCCATAATTTGTCAGAGTTGTTAAAGTTACTTGACCATATTATTCAAGAATATGAAATTCCGACGCAATCTTGCGTGTTAACCCATATCAGTTCAGGGATTCAACTTGCAGAACGTAATATTCCAATTGATTTGATGTTCCAATCTATTGCGGGTACGCAACTGGCTAATGAAGGTTTTGGAGTTACTTTAGATTTACTTCAGGAAGGTTATGAGGCCACTTTAGCACTCAATCGAGGCACAATTGGTCAAAATGTGATGTACTTTGAGACTGGACAAG
Source organism: Acinetobacter legionensis (assembly GCF_048551735.1). Lineage (NCBI taxonomy): Bacteria > Pseudomonadati > Pseudomonadota > Gammaproteobacteria > Moraxellales > Moraxellaceae > Acinetobacter > Acinetobacter legionensis. Next base: position 73,425 of record NZ_JBIMBV010000015.1, on the reverse strand, counting down.
GCAGTGCTTTATCCAGTAACGCACATCATGGTGTTGACCAGCAAACTATCGAAGCGCGAGCCTATGCAGTCGCACGTAAATACAATCCATTATTGGTTAATACTGTGGTCGGGTTTATTGGACCAGAGTATTTGTATGATGGTAAGCAGATTATTCGTGCTGGATTAGAAGATCACTTCTGTGGCAAATTACTGGGTGTACCTATGGGTTGTGATATTTGTTATACCAACCATGCTGATGCAGATCAAAATGACATGGACGTACTACTCACCTTGTTTGGCGCTGCGGGAATTAACTTTATCATGGGAATTCCAGGTTCGGATGATGTGATGTTGAATTATCAAACCACATCTTTTCATGATGCATTATATTTACGTCAGTTAATGGGATTAAAACCTGCCCCTGAGTTTTCGGCTTGGTTAGATCAGCAAGGAATTTTGCACCAAGAACAACGGCAAATTCATTGGCCTAGTAGCATGCCAAAAAACTTTGCTAAATTATTATCATAAAAAGGAGAGTAAATCATGAAGCTCTCAAAACTTGAAACTTTTCCAAATGGTTTTCACGAAGATCCTTGGCATAAGTTAAAACAATATACTGATGCCCGAATTGCGATGGGAAGAGTAGGATGTAGCATTCCAACCCAAGAATTGCTTAAGTTTCAACTCTCTCACGCACAGGCCAAAGATGCTGTTTTTCACCAATTAGATACTGAAAACATGCAAGCTCGGCTTAGAGATTTAAAATTTGAAAGTCTCATTGTGGAAAGTAAAGCAACTGACAAAGAAGTATATTTAAAACGTCCCGATTTGGGACGTGAGTTATCGGAACAGGCTCAAACTCAGCTCAAGACTTATGTGCAGCAGCACCCACAGCAATGTGATGTATGTATCGTGGTTGGTGATGGCTTATCTGCGCGAGCAATAGAGGAGAATGCGATTGCTTATATCAATTCTTTACGTGAACATATTGATACTGAGGGTTGGAAACTTGCCCCTATTGTGATTGCGACAGGTAGCCGTGTGGCATTAGGTGATGAAGTGGCACAAAGTTTTAATGCGCCGTTGCTAATTATGTTAATTGGTGAACGGCCTGGTTTAAGTTCACCTGATAGTATGGGTATCTATTATACGTGGAAAGCGAGAAAAGGTTGTTTGGATTCCAGCCGAAACTGTATTTCCAATGTAAGACCTGCGGGGCTGAGTATTCAAATTGCCACACAGCGTTTAATGGCATTGATGCGTAATTCATTCAAATTACAACTTTCGGGTGTAGATTTAAAAGATGACCATGTGGTTCCATTACAAAGCGATGAGCATCTAAAAAAATTATTATTTTAATTGTTAAATTCTTTATACCTTCAGGAAAGCAATGTTTTAGTTTTATAAGGCATGGCTTTCTTAATGCACAAATTTATTCAAGAGTGAGCTTCTTGGACATGGCCAAATTTAGAAAAATAAACTGAATAATGGCAAGCATCTCACTTAAATGTTGCATAACTAATCCACGTTATAACTCAGTATTTTTATTAAATATGCTTGATGTGGCATTTTAGCAAAGTCTATTTTTGAACAGAAAAAGGCATTTGGACGAACAACTTTTTACACAATTTAGATCATGCTGTTGATGGTATCGCAAGCATATATCGACATACTTCGAGAGACTTATTCGATCGAAATATCAGAAAAAAAGAGATGCAATGACATGTAAATGAGTCGAAATGACCTATGGAATTATACCCAGTTAAGTAAAATTCTAATAAGCGCACCAGCTAAATTAAAAAAATGATAATCAGCCAGAGGCAGGATCAACCATGGGCATTTTAAAAAAATTTATTAAATCGAGTGTATATCATGAGCCATTACCTATTCGCCGTGATGTCAGATTTAACTTACCTGCGGAGCGAATCGCAGATTGGCATACCGCCGCAGGTCCAATTTTTACCGCATTGCTAAATACGTTTTCTATCGTCTTGCCGATTGGAGAGCGTTTCTTTATTGATGCGGTAAGGGCACATCGTGATTTAGTCCAAGACCCTGAATTACAAAAAGCAGTGACTGCATTTATTGGTCAAGAAGCGATGCATGGACGTGAGCATGAAGAATATAACCAAGCCTTATTTGCACGCTCACCGATTGCACCAAAATTTGAAGCATTGGTTTTAGAGATTTTTGGTCTGCTTAAACAGCATTTACCTGCATATTTTTGGCTCAGTGGAACAATTGCATTAGAACATTTTACCGCTTTATTGGCAGATTCTGTATTACGCACACCTGAGTTATTTGAAGGCGCTGAAGAACATTATGCCAATATTTGGCGTTGGCATGCTTTTGAAGAAACCGAACATAAAGCTGTAGCTTTTGATGTATGGAATACTGCAATGGGGCATGGTCCTTATGCCTATGCTGTTCGTAGTTTTGGATTGGTGGTCGCAACGATTGTGTTCTGGGGCTTAGTGATTCCTGTATTTTTGACCATTGTTAAAGGAGAAGGGAAGTTAAGCGATTTATCCAGCTGGAAAAAGACCTATCATTATACCTTTGGCGGTATAGGCGTATTAAGAAAGCAATTGGGAAATTATATCGATTATTTCCGTCCAAACTTCCATCCGTGGGACCATGAGAATCGTCAATACATGCAACAAATGGAGCAATTGATTTATCAATTGGCTGAAAAAAAATAATCAAATATCATATTTAAAGGATTGGCTGTGTGTTTGTGATATATCGCACAGCACATGATTTTGAACAGCTTATCGAGCAGTTCATTTCATTATGGTGATTTGCTCGATAAGCTTTAAATCTGTATGAATTAAAAAAACTTGAGAAAAATGATTCAGCTCAATCATTGATACAAACTATTTAAATAATTTGCCTGCTTGAGAAAGGATCTTTTTGCCTTTTTGAGTGACTTCTAATGTGACATCTGGTGTTTCACTTGTACCTAAAACATTACGATAAACTACATATTGATATGTACCACTGTTAAAAATGTAGTGATGATCGCCGCCTGAACCATCCATTTCAACACGACCTTGATTTAAAATCAGATCAGGTTTTGTCGCTTGCGACTGTTTTGTTCCCCAAGATGCATAACGGTATTTACCATTGGGCATGGCATCTATACGCACTTGAAATTTGGCTGTTTTAAACTGTAATTCAGGTGTTTTAAAATTTTTAAGTGATGAATGTAATTGATTTTTTTGTTGTGAAATCAGCTGTGCTTTATATTTTTGTTCAGCATCACTACTGTAGTTAATGGCTTTAATTTTATGACCATCTAACCATAGTGTGCCACCATTGAGCATCACACCACGCCAACCCATACTTTCCCATTGTGATGGTTTTGAGTTGGCGATCTCTTGAATAAGTTGAGTATCAAACACTTGGTTAAAGCGTTGTTTCATCTGAGTTGCATTGGCAATACTTGGGATGGGTTCTTCACGATGTAAGGGATAGGTAATGTTATTTGAAATCGCGGTGATATTTTTATTTTTAAATAATTTAATGACACTTTGCACATCTTTTAATTCGTTGGCATTTAGATTGTCGGCAAAGGCGCTAGTGGCAGTTAACGCTGAAATAAAGATCAGTAAATTTTTCATTTAAAATATGGCATAAGGCTAAGATAATTTAAATCATATAGTTTTAAGTGGACAATAAGCGAATGTTTTACAAATATAAGTTATAGGAAAGCAAAAAATATAAAAAAGCTTATATTTGAACGCACTGATCATCAAAAAAAGTCACCAGTTTTACTGACTCAAACTTCAACCACAACAAAATATTTTTTAACTACCTCAATAACTTCAAATGTACCGATAAATGAAGGCGGGATAATTCCTGCTTCACCAGCTTTAATTTCTACAAATGATGAGGTGTTTTTATCGTGCAAACGAACAATACCTTCAATTAGCTGAAAAAATTCCTGTTTATTGTCTGCAAATTGAATATCCCATGCACCAACCTCGCATTGCCAAATACCACAATTCATATTGGGATGTTCATACAAACTTTGCGTGAGTCGTTTGGGATTTCCTTTAACCAACCGTTCTGCACGAGGATAGTCGATACTGGTTTCACTGTGCGTTAAACCATGACCTGCCAACCAAATTAAAGACATTGTAAAACCCTATCGTAAAATAAAGCCTCAATAAAATGAGGCTTTGATATTTATATTGCTTACTGAATGATCCGTCTTAATGTGCTTCAGGCACGGCAGATAAAAATTCACGACGTGCTTCTTTATCTGTTTTAAAATCACCAACAAATGACACAGTACGTGTGGTCGATTCTTGTTTACTGACACCACGCATCATCATACACATGTGCGCTGAATCAATGACCACAGCAACACCACGTGCTTGGGTAACTTCAGCCACGGCATCTGCGATTTGTTTGGTCAACTGTTCTTGAATTTGTAAACGGCGAGCAAACATTTCTGTGATACGGGCAAATTTAGACAGTCCTAAAACATTGCCAGAAGGGAGATAGGCAATATGTACACGACCATGAAAAGGCAATAAATGATGCTCACATAAAGAATAAAATTCAATATTCTTTACCAAGACCATTTCATCATTATCAGAAGGGAAGACCGCATTATTGGTCACTTCTTCTAGCGTTTTGCTATAGCCAGACGTCAAGTACGAAAAAGCTTTAGCCGCACGCATAGGCGTATCTTTCAGACCAGGACGGTCTAAGTCCTCGCCAACGGCAGTTAAAATATTCGCGTAGGATTGCTGCATAGACATAAAACGTGTTCACTTATACGGTTTGAACAAGGACGGCATTGTATCAGAAAAATGAATAATATTTTCTAATTACAAGATAAACCGACACTTATGAGAGTTTTGATCATTTAAAACGAATGATCATGGATTTCCATTTAATTTTGGATTTCTTTCAGCACGTTTCAGTAAAACTAAAACTGCGCCTGTGCCACCTTGTTTTTCAGGAGCACTTACAAAAGCTAAAACATCACGATGTTGACGAAGCCAGCCGTTCACATAAGTTTTGAGTATGGCTTCTGGGCCTTTGCCATGGACAATTTTAATGACATTTTGGTTTTCATCTTTTGCCATTTGTATGATTTGCAATACAGCAGAGCGCGCTTCTTCAACAGTACAACCATGTAAATCAACAGCTTCAAACCAGCGTAGATTACCAGCTTTTAAGTCTTCAAAAACTTTATGTTGTAGTGTTGCGATGCGATAGCTTAAAGCCGCCTGACTTGCAACAGGATTTAAAATCGCTTGAGTATCTGACAATTCTGCATCATTAATTTCAAATGCACCTTCAGCCGCCGCGCGTTTGGCAAGGGTTTTTGCATCAGGTTTTTTGCGCAAATCACTACGCTCGATTTTTGCAATATTGCCGTTATCAAGTTTGGTTACACCGCCAAGTGCGGTTTTAAACAAATCAGCATCATCTAACTCCTCAGGTACTGTTACTTGGGCATTCTTACTTTCAGGTTGCACTGCAACTTTTGAAGAGTGAGGAGGAGTGATTTGTTTTTTGAATTGTTTTAATAAATCAAGCTGTGATTTAGAGAATGTGGAATCAGATTTACTCATAATTGCAAAAAACAGTAAATGGACGGTATTAGGCGCTCAGTATAGTCTGAATCTTGTCAAATTTGAACTGAATTGAATTCACACAGTTATATCTGCTTTGATCATGACCTGAATGTTGGGAGTTGAAAAATTTATAGGGGGAGTGGGAGAAATATGAAAACAGGGTGAGCGAACTCACCCTTTGACTTTTAATTACACTGTTTCAGGCAGACCAAATAAAGCATTAAATGCATGATCAGGGCGTGGTTGCTTCATAAAGCTTTCACCCACAAGGAACGAATGAATATCGTGTTCTTGCATCATGCGCACATCATCTGGTGTTGCAATACCACTTTCAGTAATCAGTAAACGTGATGGTGGAAGTAACTTCTTCAAACGCAATGAGGTATTTAAATCGACATCAAAGGTTTTTAAATTACGGTTATTCACACCCAGTAAACAACGCTCTGAAAGTTGCAATGCACGTTCCAGTTCAGCTTCATCATGAACTTCGACCAAAACATCAAGGTTCTGCTCAAATGCGGTCTTTGACATTTCTTCAAGTTGTTGATCTGACAAACAAGCCACAATCAATAAAATACAGTCGGCATGTAAAGCACGCGCTTCGATAACGCCGTAAGGATTAATCAAAAAATCTTTACGTAGCGCAGGCAATTCACAGTGACTACGTGCGATCTGAATATTTTCATCAGCACCTTGAAAGAAATCTAAATCTGTTAAAACAGATAAGCAGGCTGCACCAGCTTGCTGGTATTGTTGAGCAATTTCAGCAGGGTTAAAATTTTCACGAATTATTCCTTTTGATGGTGAGGCTTTCTTAATTTCAGCAATCACACCTGGGCGTTTACTGTATAAAGATTTTGCAAAACCTCGCACAGGTGTTGCAGCTTGGGCAAGCGCTTCTACATCGTTTAAACTACGTTGTTTTAAACGTTGAGCAAATTCTTCGTATTTACGATCAACAATTTTACCCAACATTGTATTGGCAATATCCACCATGATAACGTCCTCTAATCCTTAAGCTTCATACTCTTTGAGTGTTTTGGTAAATTCAGACAAAATGCCCATTTTTTCTAAAGCTTGCCCACCATAGATAATATCATGCGCTAAAGCGACACCTTGTTTATAACTCTTGGTCAGACCTGAAACATAGATTCCAGCACCTGCATTTAATGCCAGCATACTGGCTGCTTTTTCACCTTTTGCTGATTTCTTCTTACCGAGCGCATCTTTGATTAATGCTAGGCTCTCAGCAGCACTATCAACAGAAAGACCAGTTAAGGTCTGAGACTCAATATCTACATCTTCAGGTTGAATCATCCATTCCGTGATTTCACCATTTTTTAGTTCGGCAACATAGGTTGATGAAGCTAAACTGATTTCATCTAATCCATCTTTTGAATGAACCACCATGACATGTTCAGCACCCAATTGTTTTAGAACTTCCGCTAAAGGACGGCACAATTCTGTAGAAAATACACCAATCACATAGCGTCGTACCCCAGCCGGATTCGTAAGCGGGCCAAGGAGATTAAAAATACTGCGGAATCCCAATTCTTTACGTGGACCAGCAGCATATTTCATTGCTTTGTGATGATTTGGGGCAAATAAGAAACCAACCCCCATTTCACGGATGCATCGTTCTGTCTGGTGCATATTTAAATCAAGGTTAATCCCGGCCTGTTCTAAAAGATCAGACGAGCCTGATTTAGAGGAAACACCACGATTTCCATGTTTTGCAATAGTTGCACCTGCTGCCGCAATAACAAATGAAGAGGCAGTAGAGACGTTAAATAGGTTCTGTCCATCACCACCCGTACCAACAATATCAATTAAATGCGGGATATCACCCACATCAATTTTAATTGCAAACTCACGCATTACACGTGCTGCAGCGGTGATTTCGTCAATACTTTCACCTTTTAAACGAAGTCCCATCATAAATGCACCAATTTGGGCATCTGTGGCTTCACCACGCATGATGGTCCGCATCACTTCTTCCATTTGAGGTTGAGTGAGTTCGATATTTTTAGTGATGTTATTTAAAGCTTGTTGAATATTCATTATCTTGTACTACACACATTAAGCATAAATTTCTAAAAAGTTTTTAAAGATCTGATGACCATGTTGACTCAGAATGGATTCTGGATGGAACTGCACGCCTTCAATTGGCAATGTCTTATGTTTGACACCCATAATTTCTTCAATAGAGCCATCTGCTTCATTGGTCCAGCAAGTGACTTCAAGACATTCAGGCACACTGGCTTGATCAATCACAAGTGAATGATAACGTGTTGCTGAAAATGGAGAAGGTAAGTTGCTGAAGATCCCTTGGTCACTATGGTACATGTCAGATAAACGACCATGCATCACTGTTTTGGCACGCACAATTTCGCCGCCAAAAGCCTGACCAATCGCTTGGTGACCTAGGCATACACCGAGTGTTGGAATTTTTCCTGCAAAATGCTGAATTGCAGGGATAGAAATTCCTGCTTCAGATGGTGAGCAAGGACCGGGACCAATCACTAAGTACTTTGGTTGCCATCGTTCGATATCCTCTAAGGTCACGGCATCATTGCGAACAACTTTAACGTCTTGGTTTAACTCGCCAAAATATTGGACAATGTTATACGTAAAGCTATCGTAATTATCGATCATTAGAAGCATATTGATATTAACCTATAGAAATTTATCAATTTATTTTGTTTGATGAATTTGGATACCCATTAGGTTACCCATTTTGAAAAAAGTACCTAGTTACAGCACAAAATAAAAAAAGCCTGCTAGGTGCAGGCTATGATATCAGATTCTTGTTTAAATTCTTCCACTTTTTACTTTGCATAGGAGTCATATCCGAACACATCTTTTCCGAAATTCGATTGGGTTGTTTGATATTTACTTGCTTAATTTCAGAGTAGAACTTTTTGCGACCATATCCAAGTAATCAATAAAAACCTTTTCTCGGACACGACGATCAATTTCCATTAACCTTCCTTCTTTACCATCCAGATATTCAGTCCATATACATTGTTTAGTTTGATTTACACCACTTCTCCCAAACTATTAACCACTTCACTTGGCAAATCATTCGATTCAGCTGGCTGATCACTGATTACATAAAGAGATATACAAAAGTGGCAGAACGAAACGAGCTGATACAGAGCGAATTGATAAAGAAAAATTAGATGAAGCATGGCTCTTAGATTGAGGGCTACTTAGTTTTAGAAAGAAGCGCTAAGCACAATGAAATAAAAATCATGCCAATCCAACCAATGGGTGCCAATTTTTCCCCAACTAAAACAATAGCTAATATGGCAGCAACTAATGGCTCAAATAACGTTAAGGTAATCGCTTTACTTGCTGGGACAGTTTTTAATCCATATCCGAATAAGACATAACCTAAAAACATTGGAATGAGCATCATATAGCCAACCACATAAATATTTATATTTTCCTCAAACAAATTTGCACCAGTAAAAAATAATGTTGGCAGTAAAAATAGAGATCCAATACCAAATATTAGGCCCATAGAGGCTTTTGAATCTATACCTCTATCTATCAGTTTTTTGGCAATCCAAGAATATAACGCATAGGTAAGTCCTGCCAGAGCTCCTAAAAATATTCCTAGAATTTGTCTATCATTTGTAATCTGTTTTGACGAAATCGATGAATGACTTTCTCCAATTGATAATAAAATTACACCACTAATACCCAACACAAAACAAATAAACCACTTAATAGAAAGCTTTTTATGATCAAAAAATCTTTCTAAAAGAGCTGTAAATAGTGGTGCTGTGCCAATCGAAACGACTGTCCCGACTGTAATTCCCGCTAGATGCATTGAAGAATAAAATGCTAATGGGTAAATGAAAACAGAAATGACACCTATGGAAAGAATGATTAAATTAGAATTTATCTGAGTTATGTTATTTTTAATGTTCTTTCTAGCTAAAATTGCCTGTAAAAGGCCACCACCGCCCATTGCTGCTGCACCAATAGCAAGAGGACTAAGATTTGGGGCAAAAGTAGCTATTGTACCTGTAGTTCCCCAAAGAAATGCCGCTAAAAGAACTGCAATAAAACCATAACTAGAAGAATTCGAAATTGAATGATTCATTGAATGGCCTCTTGTTCTAGAATGCTAATTACAATTTTTTTGGCTGCTTTAATTTTTTGACTAGAACCTTCCAAACCAGCTCTCGCAATTGAACCCTCTAAAATAAAAGAAAACATTAATGCTATTTCATGAGCTTTTTCGTGATTTGAAATAAGCAGTGAGAGTTGATTTAAAATAATATTTTCAATTTCATCTTTATGTGATTTTATTGCCTTTCTTTCAACACTATTAGCAGGAAATTCAGCAGCTGCATTCAGTAATCCACATCCTCTAAATCCTTTTTCATAAGCAAACTCAGCATGATCTTGATATGCATCGAAAACAGCTAAAATACTTTCGAGGGGAGATTTAGCTTGAGCATTCCTTTTCTGATACAGATCCAGCCATTCTTGATGCCTAAATTCAACGTATGAAGAGATTAGAGCGGATTTAGTTGGGAAGTTGTTATACAGTGACATTTTCGCAACACCAGCCCTATCAGTAATTGTATTTATTCCTGTGTTAGCAATTCCATCGTTATAAAACAATGTAGCTGCAGCTTCTAAGATTTTTTCTTTAGCAGATTTAGTTTTCATATTAAAAATTAGGTAGACCGATATACCTAATATAAACTTGTCGCAATTAATTTCAACATTTTTATTTTGGGAATATGACCTAGGGAGCAGAGCGAAGCGGTTTTTAAGGCAGGCTTGCTCTAAACTCTTAAAATTAGAATTAGGGTAGGGTAACGAAATCACGCTATGGCTCATTGATACTGTTTGGACATACAATGAGTGTAGTACTTTGAATGATGAGCAGAATAAAGCCTTAAGTCGATGTTTTTTTAATTGATTTTTAAATTTTATAGATCATACTATATAATTAGTAATTACAATTAAAATACTATTGAAACAAGAATCAAATAATAAATATAAGTTTATCCATTAAGATTGAATATGAAATTAATTTTTCCATCAATAGGATAAAAGTATGAGCCATAGTAAGCAACTCACCATATTTGATGTCTTAAAATTTAGTCATGAAAAACAAAGAGAGTTATCTGATAAGTTAATTGAAACCACTGGTAACTCAGAAGAAAGAAAACATTATTTTTCATTATTAAAAAATGAATTATTTGCACATGCTGTGGCTGAAGACAGGTATTTTTACATACCTCTTATGATGACAGATGCAGGTTTAAATATAACAAGGCATGCTTTGTCTGAGCATCATGAAATAGATGAGCTACTTGAACAACTGACTGAAAATGAATTCAATAACCCCAGTTGGTTACGTATAGCAAAACAGCTACGTAAGCTGGTACATCATCATTTAGATGAAGAAGAGCATAAATTTTTCCAGCAATCTGGCAAAATTTTAAAAGATGATGATAAAGTAAGCTTAGCGAAAAAGTATCAACATGAATACGATAAATATATTGATAAAGACAAAATGAGTTTAGTAAACCAATGATTTGAACGTATTAAATTTAGATAGGGCAGATTTGAAAATGAAAAATCAAATTAATTGGTTTAGCTCTTTTCTCAGTTGCTTCGGTTCACGGGTACATAGGCAGTTTAGAAATAGATTTAATAAACTTTAATCGTCCAATTTTTAGTAAATTAATTTCTTAGACAGCTTATCTCGGCTCATAGATCACTTTCGATCTTTGAAATCACTTGGATTTACATAAATTTTTGATTTACAACTGATGAACATGTACCTGATCTTGAAAGATTGAGTAAAGCATGATCCTTTAAGTGAGGGACGTTTCATTTAACACTGATTATGTTGAAGTAAAAGCAAGTAAAGGATTAGTTTTTTCAAAAATGCTTTGCCTTGGCATTATTTGGGAGAAATAACCCTCAAATACTAGTTGAATTCTTTCCCTAAATTCATAAATTAATGCTAGTTCCAAACTCCTTATTTTAAAGGAGTCATTCTTATCTAAATGAGAGCTTAGGGAAAGCATAATAAAGCTATAAATCCTAAAAACTTCCCAATCTAATTTTTCAGATGAATTTTTTTTAAGATTATAAATCCTCCATTCTAAAAGCCAATATTCCTCCATATCCCATATTTTTTCTTCATGCAACATTCCTATAAATGATAATTTATCATAAAAGTCATTATTAGGAAAATTGCGCAGTATAATTATTTTTACATTCATAATTTATGTTATTTAAACTTTTTCTAAAATTAATATAATATGATTTATGCGAATCTATAAAATAATGATGTGTTTTGTTAAAAAATAAAGACTTTAACTTGATAAGCTAAACACACTTATCAGGAGTTTACCATAAGCAAAACAAAAGTTTTATACAGTGGAGTTTAAGCTGAAAACATAAAAATTAATCGAAAAAATGAGGAAAATGCTTCAGAAATCGCAAGACAGCTTGGTATATTCATGCAAACTCTTTCAAATTGGTACAATAAAGTCAAATATGTAACACTGGTTGCTATATATCAGTACTGGGAATGTGTCACATCTCAATTATACAAGATCAAATTAATCCAAACAGATTTAATGTTTCATAAGTGCAGTGAACAATTTCATTGAGTGTTTTTTTGTCTATTTTTCTTTTCTTAAGCTTTTTTGATTCAGTCATCTATGTAGTATTTTATTAAATTCTTATGGGAAATGACGAATGTTAAATTATCTTAAGAGCTTTAATACTATTAATACCTATTTGATTCTCTCCTCTATTTTATTGGCCATTGTGTTAGGTTTAGATTATTTCTGATCAGTTCTCTCGATTGGTCGAATCATTATTTATCAGCAATTATAGTTTCGCATTTACAGAGACTCTGAATTAATTTTAGGGAATTATTTTGTTACGTTATAACGTATTTGTTTTTGATTTCTGCCTATGAAATTCAGCTATAGTATATATGTGTATGACTCACACACTTCATGTTTTATCTCCGAGAACCCACTGAAAGGTGGGTTTTTTTATATCAGCCTACGACAATTCATAAATGTTAAATTGTTGTTGAAGATTAGGAAAGATGAACAGTTAGTGCTTGAAAATTCGGTCAACTTATAGAAAAAAGCCCACGTGATGGCTATTTTTCGCATTCAATCTTAATTAATGTAAAGACGCATAAATTTTAGCTTTCAGGACGTATAGGGTAAGGTTGATAAGCTGACAAGTTAAAAAGAAAATAGTTTTAAAGGGTGATTAGACATCTTTTTACTACTAAATTTTAAAGGTGCTCGTTATAATTAGTATATGAAAATTGATAAAGTTCAATATATAAGATTTACTGTTTAGCTAAATACTCTTTTATAACTATGCTTAAAAACCTATTTCTTAAATTTTATTAAGTTTATTTTACTCATTTTAATACTTAAAAATTTGAAACTTCTCTGTTTGTCATATATTGTTAAATTATAGAAAATTTTTAATTAATTGAAGGAGATTTAATTGATATTTTCTAAAGTTGAAATATTCAAACATATTATTTTCAATTATTTATTAAGAATAAGTAAGAGCAAAATTATAAAAAGGTAAATAAGTGAAAATATAATAGATGCTTTAATGTTGTTATTTGTATCTAATTAAATTCATGCAGCCATAACATGTGGGATAACTGCGTCGTCACATTAAAATCTTAACAGTATTTATAAATCTAGTATTTACACGCTTCCAATCCGAGTAACACTTATTATATTCCTGATCAATCTGATATTAAAAATAATAATAATCATGATTATATTTAAAATCTAGCAATTCAAGCAAATACAACGACTGAAGCCCTAACGAGTCTAGGCTTTATTCACCCGTTAAATAGTGTGAGATATGCTGGTGCTGTTGAATACATTGATATTCATTTAACTGCTCTTTTTGGAAATGGAGTAGCTTAAGAAATAAGGTTAACTTATTAAAACACAATTTATGCATGAGTTCGATATTAATATACAAATGTTATTAATATTTTTAAATAAAATATTTAGTTTTATTAAAATTAATCGGAATTGTTTCTAACCCGTGATGTCACTTTTTTAGCTATTTTTAAATTAAACTATTGAAATTTAATACTATATATTATCTTGACTGCTTGAGTTTCATGATTACTTCAAATGTTTTTAATAACTATTCTTGTAATTTATACGCTTAATAGTATATTAAATTTGTAGATATTTTTTACCGCATCTATAGTGTTTTATATTTTATTTTTTAATAAAAATGATAAACTGTTCACACTTTATATAAGGCCGTGAGGGCTAAATGAAAGAAGAAGTAAAAATCGCTATATTCGGTTTAAGTTTAAATGTGCTTGATGCAATTAAGCAAAAGATACGATCTATGTATGATGACTCACTTCAAGTAAGTTGGGCGAATATTGCTGATCCTCATTTAGATATTCTTCTTGTGAATGATATGTTTTTTAGTTCGCCAACAATTCAGAATTTGATTGGTGTTAAGAAAGTCCCATACTTGCGTCTGATTAATAAGAACGAAAAATCAGGGCAAATCGAAGGAGATAAACTATATCTACCTTTTTCAGCTTCAGATGAAATTCGAAAATGGTTTAAAGACCGTTATTTACACGTACCTGTCAGTGAAAAAACCGTCAAAATTGTCAATCAAATTTCAAAAAAAGCTGATTTAAACAAGGTGGTAGCTGAGCTTTCTAATGAACGGAATGGTAACGTTCAAGTATTCGACTCAAAAGGCAACATCGCATTAGTCAATATTCGTACACAACAAGTTTGGGTAGACGCGCTACGAAAAGTTCAAGGGACGGATGTTTCTTTAAATTTTACTTATGCCACTATGCAAATGGCGCAGTCTGTCAGTATTTTCCAAGGGGTAGAGCTAAAATCATGGTTATGGAATTTATTGTGGTATTCAGATGATGTCAATATTCAAATCAGTTCTAGTGATTATTATAAACTCGTAGATTGGCCACAACCGAATCATCAAAATGAACGCCAAATGGTTTTTAAAATTGCAGCGTGTTTTGAATTGGGGGCAAGTATTGCTCAGGTGGCTCAGAAAACAGGCTATAGCAAAGCGCAATTAGCTAAATTTGTTTCAATTGGCATAATGACCAATGCGTTGAAAAAAATAGCAGTGGAAGATGCAAAATTACTTACTGAAGAAAAACCATCTTCAGGCATTTTAGGTGGCTTTTTTGGTAAGTTAAGAAAAAAATTAGGGCTTTAACTGTGTAAAGAGTATGCGAACCCAATAAGGCTTCTAAAAATTAACCTTTTAATCAAGTTTGTTTATACTGACACGATAAGTAAATGTATAACCAGTTTATATGATGCCGTGATCAGTTCCAAATAGGTGATGATGTGATCTTACAAAAGTATAAAATTGTTTTTGGCGGTAAAATGGGCGCAGGTAAAACAGAAGCAATAAAATCATTATCTGAAATTTCAGTCTTATCTACAGAAGCACAAAATACAGATGAGCAAGCACATAATAAGGCATTGACCACTGTCGGGATTGACTATGGTGAAATTAAATTAGATGAAGGCGTTATTGTTGGATTATATGGAACGCCAGGGCAGAATCGCTTTGATTTTGTTTGGTCAGTGATATGTAAAGGTGCAATCGGAGCAGTTGTGCTGATTGACCATACGCAAAAAGATGCACTTGAAGATTTAAAATTTTATTTTCAAAGTTTTAAGGAACATTTAAACAATATTGTGGTTGGTATAACCCATATAGATGAAAATCCTCAATATCTGTTAAAACCTTATAAAGATTGGATGCAATTAAATCAATTAACCATGCCAATTTTTGCGGTGGATGCCAGAAAAAAAGATGATGTATTGGTAATGGTTGAAGCACTCATTGCAAGAGCTGAAGTAGAATTTGGCTAATTGTAGATCGTAGGTAATATAATTACATCGCTGTATAGAGGGAGATATAGATAAATGTTAAAGGCGTATTGCTACCTTATATGCCTTATTTTAATGCTTTTGAAATAAAAAATTGTCATCATCTTAAAAAATAGTCGATAAAAAGCGTTGTTCGCGCAATATAAGCACCAAGATAAAACATTTTATTTAGTTTGCACGAAAATAGTGCGTTTAAATTGTGCGTAATAATTTTAAAATGATAAGTATGTTTGAATATGGTGCAATTCTATTTGCACTCAGTATAATAGACGGAATTTAAGTATTGCTAAGCTTATTTTCTGATAAGAAATTCAATATTTTAGCAATTATTTTAAAAGTTGGTATGCTACTTGCTATATAAATACCAACTACTAACACGCACTTCACAAGTGCAACAAAAATTCATTGGAGCAAAATGAGCATGGCGAACAAGGTCCTTCAACTCATACAAGAAAGTGGCGCAAAATGGGTCGATTTTCGCTTTACTGATACTAAGGGTAAAGAGCAGCACGTAAGCTACCCATCAGATACTATCGATGAAGATACTTTTGAAGATGGTAAAATGTTTGATGGTTCTTCAATTGCTGGTTGGAAAGGCATTGAAGCATCTGACATGATTTTACGTCCAGATCCTGAAACTGCTTTCCTTGATCCGTTCTTTGCTGAAGCAACCATCGTCGTTACTTGTGATGTTATTGAACCGTCTACTGGTCAAGGTTATGACCGTGATCCACGTTCGATTGCTCGTCGTGCGGAAGAATACCTAAAATCAACAGGTATTGGTGATACTGCATTCTTTGGTCCAGAGCCAGAATTCTTCGTTTTTGATGAAGTTAAATGGGACATCGATATGTCTGGCGCTCGCCATACATTAATCGCTGAAGAGGCTGCTTGGTCTACAGGTAAAGACTACGAAGCAGGTAACTCAGGTCACCGTCCTCGTGTTAAAGGTGGTTACTTCCCAGTTCCTCCAGTAGATTCTTCACAAGATATGCGTGCAGAAATGTGTGCTCGTATTGAAGATATCATGGGCCCTGGCCGTGTAGAAGTACACCATCACGAAGTTGCATCTTGCCAATTAGAAATTGGTGTAAGCTTCAATACTATGGTGCGTAAAGCTGACGAAGTTCAACAGTTCAAATATGCTGTTTGGAACGTTGCGCATCAATATGCAAAAACTGCGACGTTTATGCCTAAACCAATGGTTGGTGATAACGGTTCAGGTATGCATGTTCATATGTCTATCTCTAAAGATGGCAAGAACTTGTTTGCTGGTGATGAATATGCTGGTCTTTCAGAAATGGCGCTTTACTTTATCGGTGGTATCATCAAGCATGCTCGTGCATTGAATGCGATCACAAACCCTTCTACTAACTCGTATAAGCGTTTGGTTCCTCACTTCGAAGCTCCAATTATGCTTGCTTATTCTGCACGTAACCGTTCTGCTTCGATTCGTATTCCATACGTTTCTAGCCCTAAAGGTAAACGTATTGAAGCACGTTTCCCAGATCCAATGATGAACCCATACTTAGGTTTTGCGGCATTATTGATGGCTGGTCTTGATGGTATTCAAAACAAGATCCACCCAGGGGAAGCAGCTGATAAAAACTTATATGATCTTCCTCCTGAAGAAGAAGCTAAAATCCCAACAGTTGCACATAGTCTTGATATGGCCCTTGAAGCACTTCAAGCGGATCATGAGTTCCTTCTTAAAGGTGGTGTATTCACAAAAGAAATGTTGGATGCATACATCGAACTTAAAACTGAAGATGTACGTCGTTTAAATACAACGACTCACCCAGTTGAATTTGATATGTACTATAGCTTGTAATTCGTTTTCGAATTTAAGTGATGAAAAACCTGCCTTGTGCAGGTTTTTTTATGCCTGAAAATTAGAAATAGGAGTGTTTTTAGTAAACAGATAATAGTCAACCTGTTAAAAAACACATACATAAGAATATAATTTCTCTTAATGAATATTTTTTTAATTAAATCAATTGGTGAAGAAATTAAATTATTTGATTATAAAAAGTTTGCAATGCCATATTTGCTTAGAAAGTTTGAATAAATTTGCGAAGGTGATGCCTCTCTTTTCAGAGATTGAGGAGGATTTTAAAGGGTAAAAAGCCAGTTAAACTTTAACTGGCGATGAATAAAATATAAAAAAGAATGCTTAATGTGAACCCGTTATACTTTGTTGATACTTCACCATATATTGTTCACGAATTTCATTGCGCTCATCAGTGGTCGATGCTTTTTGCATTTTTTTGCGCATCTCATTACGTTCAGATGTACTCATTTGCTGCCATACTTCACGCATTTTTTGTTTTTCTTGTTCAGGAAGCTGAGTAAACCAATCCATGCGCTGTTGCAGTGCTGCACTTTGATCAGTGGGAATTTCTTTTAAATTTTGATAGCGCTTAATCAATGCCTTTTGTTCTTCCTCAGAAAGGGCATCCCATGTTTCGTTAACTTGACTAGTTGCATCTTTAGAAAATATCCAAAAACGTTCAAATCCAGCAAAACTTGTTTGTAGAAAACCAATAGCACAAAATGCCAAAGCTAATTTTCTAGCTGCCATGAGAATTTTTATCCTCACCAAATACAGACAACATATCTAAATCTTCCATCATTTGGGGTGAAAGTTTAGGACTAATAACCACTTGTTGTGGGGCTTGCGATTCTGGTGATATATCAAAAGCGTTTGGAATCACAACAAAACCAGTAATAGCTGCAGCAAGTGCAAAGCCTGTCATTTTCCAGTGACCAAAACGTGACGTTTGCTTGTCTTGAATATGGTCAAGCACATTATTCATCACCACTGCTTTATTGCGGTGATTACGTGCAACCTCATCCAATTTTGCCGTCACTTGTTTGGTGAAATCATCATTATTCATGTGATGAACCTCCATACGGATTTAAATGTGAGAGCGAAGTTCTTAGTCCTTGAATAGCTCTGTGATAATGAGTTTTTACACTACCTTCTGTACAGTTCATAATAGATGCAGTGGTTTGAGTATCAAATCCTTCCCAAGCGCGTAACATAAATGCTTGTTGCTGGCGTACCGGGAGGCGGCTAATGGCTTCTTGAATTTCCTCAACGGTGACATCTTGATCTAGAAATTGAAGTGGATTGGGTGTGGATTCATCCACAATTTCCATGGCCTCTTCATCATCAGAATCTAAATCAATTTTTCGAAATAACGAAAATGGAGAAGCACGTCGTGCTTCCTTACGTCGCCAATCTTGTAATTTGTTATTTAAAATTGTATAGAACAGTGGATACCATTCTTCAGTAGATTTATCTGCATAAGCTTTATGTAAGGAAATAAACGCTTCCTGAACCAAATCCATCGCAATCCCATTGTGACCTTGGGTTGCATTTTCCATCATCACTAAGGCACGACCCGTCACGTCCTGCATGAAAAAACGCAGGCGCTGTTCACTCGTACTCGTTTGAGCACTTGCTGTTTCAGACTGTGACTTCTTTGGTGCTAAGTCCATAGAGATGGAAAATCCCGTCATGGGTACCCACCATTATTTTAACTTCATACCTATATAACGTTAAAAAAATGGTTTGGGTTGACATGTAAATCAATTATTTTTTTCAGTTTAAATGATTTTTTCCAATAACGGGCAATATTTAAAATAAATTAACCTTATAGTCGTTGTCTAACCATTTCAAAGAAACAAATCGATCCAGCAACGGCAACATTGAGTGATTCTTGACCACCAGGTTGTGGAATAGATACGGCTTCTGCGCGTTTAAGGGCGAAATCTGAAACGCCTTGACCTTCGTTACCTAAAATCCAAACACATTGTTTGCGTAGGTTTTTAGTGTAAAGACTCTCTGCCTGATGTGAACTGGTGACATACACAGGAATTTTAAATTGCTTGAGTAAGTCTTCAAGGATCACGTTTTCATAAGTTTGTAATGAAAAATGAGCCCCCATACCAGCACGTAATACCCGTGGTGACCATAATGATGCGGAACCTTTGGTACAGACAATTTGTTCAATACCCGCAGCGGCCGCTGATCTGAGTAATGTACCTACATTGCCTGGGTCTTGGACATTTTCAAGAATTAGCGTGTCTTCAGTAAAGTTCAGTGCCTGAGTTGAACTCGGTAAATCCACAATGGCTAGACATGCAAGGCTGGTTCCAAGGGTACTTAAATCCTTGTATAAAGATTCACCGACCACAAACACAATACCTTGATATTGGTCAAGGATACTACCTAAATCTTCATGATCTAAGGCATGTTCAGTGGTGAAAATTGAATTAATTTTTCGACCTTTTTCTAACCATGCAAGCGTAAGGTGCGTTCCCTCAAGTACAGTTTGTCCTTGTTTTTTACGGTAAGTATTTTGTTCAATTAAACCTCTGAGATGTTTAATTTTGGGATTATCTTTTGATTCAAGGAAAATTGTAGGCATGGGAGAGTACGTCCAAAAAATTAAGTAGGGTCTGTGATCATTCTATAAAGAAATTGCAACAGACCCTAGCTGGCGTTACTCCCTAAATAGAGAGTAAGAAAAGAGAAGAATTAGTTGTGGTAGCTGGTAACAAGCTCAACTTCATTCTTAGAACCAATGATAACAGGAACACGTTGATGTAACTCAGTCGGTTGAATCTCTAAAATACGTGTACGACCAGTAGTCGATGCGCCGCCAGCTTGTTCCATTAACATACTCATTGGGTTGGCTTCATACATTAAACGTAGACGACCTGCTTTTTTAGGATCTTTAGTATCGTATGGATATAAGAAAATACCGCTACGACATAAAATACGATGAATATCACCCACCATACACGCCACCCAACGCATATTGAAATCTTTTTCACGTATAGATGTTTTACCTGCTTGTAGTTCATCGATATAACGTTTTACAGGCGCTTCCCAATGACGTTGGTTTGAAGAGTTAATCGCAAACTCTTTGGTATCCGCAGCCACTTGAATATTTTCAGAAGTGAGTAAGAATTGCTTTTCTTCAGGGTCGTAAGTGAAGAACACAACGCCCGCACCAACGGTCAAAGCCATCATTGTCGATGGGCCATAAAGTACATAACCTGCTGAAACTTGTTGAATCCCTGCTTGCATGAAGTCTTCAGCTTGCGTTACGGCATTTTGCGCAGGAAGGATAGAAAAAATTGTTCCTACACACATGTTAATGTCAATATTGCTTGAACCATCTAATGGATCAAATAAAACCAAATATTTACCATTTTCTTGAGCTGGGGTAAATTCATCTAATTCTTCAGATGCGAGTCCACCTACATTTGGATTGGCTTTTAAAGCATCAATCAAATAATCATTTGAAATCACATCAAGTTTTTTTTGCTCTTCACCTTGTACATTTTCATGTTGTGCACTCCCCAAGACACCAGCTAAAGCACCTTTCTGTAAAGCCTGATCGATGGTTTTGCAGGTATTGGCAATTGTTTCAATCACATTGGCAAGTTCAGGTGTTAGGTTCCCTTGTTGTTGTTCTAAATATTGGGATAGGGTGCGATATGACATATCAGAGGTGCTCCAAAAGCGATAAATTTTTACAAACCAAATAATGGAGGCTATTTTAGATGAGTTCAGCTCAAAATAGAAATTATCCTGTGTTATTTGTCGTGAAATTACCCTTGAAAGTATTTTAGAAAGTGTTATGTTGAATATACGTACAATAGCGTATAGGAGCACTGACATGACAACGACAAAGTTTGAAGCGACTCCGACTCCAAATGAAAGCATTGATTTAAAAGATATTAGTGCTGAAAAAGTGAAAGAAGCATGGAAGAATTACGAAGCTAAGCCTGAATTCAAGGAATTCAATAAGCATGACATGATTGAATCTATGCAAAGCCCCAAGCCAGATGAGTCAAAGGCTTAATCAATAAAAGCGTTCATTGCGATATGAGCGCTTTTTCTATTTATTTCATATTCATTCCGAACAATAAATCTTCATGATAGAGATTGATCACAAAACAGACATTATCATTCCGTTTAATAAAATTGGTGAACCGGGGTGGGAAGTTAAAACTCACCTAATTTTAGAATCTCTTGCTGATTTAAATAATGATGAGATCGCACCTGCAATTGATGATGAGAAAATTTTAAAACTTGAACAGCGTTTAAATTGTCGCTTACCTGAATCTTTAAAGATCTTCTATCAACACTTTGGGATTGCTGATATTGGTGAACAATTGCAGCAATTTGATGATATTGGCTACTTAAAAGATATTTGGGCAAATGCGCCGCAATATGCGCCTGAATTTAGTCAGGTCGATTTAGCAGTTTTACCTCATCTGATTACATTTAGTGATTATCTTGGTAATGGCAATATGTTTTGCTTTCATGATCAAAGAAATCTATTTCTTTGATCATGATGATATGCCTTATTTAAGTAGAATACTGGACTGCGTGGATGACTATATTAAAGGTTGTTTGATTTTAGTGCAGTCTGAGTTTTTTGCTGAAGCGCATCCAGATGAAGTGGATGAATGGGCAGAAGAAAGGTTTATTGTGTTATTTAATGAGAAAATACTTAAGAAATGGCGTTATTAATATAAATCACCTTGAACATGGTAAGAAGTTTTCTTAATTTACCTTACTAAATCTGGTCTTTATCTTGAAATGGGAAAGCGCTGAATAAGAATAACTTCTGGTAAAAATGCCCAATTCAATTGGGCATTTTTTATGGTCTATTTTAATAATGTAACTTTGGCATTATTTCAAAAGAGGAGGAACAGCTTCGTAGTTGATTTCAACACGGCGGTTTTCTTTCCAAGCAGCTTCATCATGACCAGCATTGATCGGCATTTCTTTACCGTAGCTTACTGCTTCTAATTGGTTTGCTTTAACACCATTGGTGATCAGGTAGCTTTCAACAGCTTTAGCACGACGCTCACCTAAAGCCATGTTGTACTCACGCGTACCACGTTCATCTGTATGACCTGTTAATGCCACTTTAGAGTTGGCATTGGCAATTAAGAACTGCGCATGTGCTTGTAGTGTTTGGTAGTCATCATTGGAAAGATCACTACTGTCATAATCAAAATGTACCACACGTTTTGCTAAAAATGCTTTATTGGCTTCAGTCACGCCTTTAGATGAAGCACCATTTAAATTTTGTGCATTTAAAGCAGCATCTTCACTTAAACCACTGGTATTTACTGTCGTCGCACTATTTGGATTGGTTCCTGATTCTACAGTGGCAGCAGGTTTACGGCTTGCACAACCTGTCATCACCAAGCTTGCTGCTAATAAGGGTAAAGCTAGATATTGAATTGACTTCATGTTGATCTCCGGTATTTCAATTTTAAATAAGTGATTTACATCTTGATTAAATTACTTAGGGGCCCACGCAGGTTCACGTACTTCACCTTGTTCGCTTGGTAGGTTCATGCGGAAGCGACCATCTGTAGACATGATTGCCAATAAGCCACGATTACCCTCACGTGTTGCATAAACCACCATTTGCCCGTTTGGAGAAAAGCTTGGTGATTCATCTAAACTTGTTGGTGTCAAAATATTGGTGATACCTGTAGAAATTTCTTGAATGGCAACCTTGTAGTTACTACCAGAAGGGCGGTGTACCAAAGCCACATATTTACCATCGGCACTTAATGTACCACGTGCATTAAATGCACCACGGAAAGTTAAACGCTTAGTAGAGCCATCATCAAAACTATAACGGTAAATTTGTGCTGATCCACCACGGTCAGATGTGAAAATAAATGATTTTCCATCCGGAGCATAACGTGCTTCTGTGTCAATTGCGCTATCGTTGGTCATGCGCTTCACTTGGCGTGAATCTAAATCCATTTGATAAACTTCAGGATTTCCATGCATAGATGCAGTAAACAGCATTGATTTACCATCTGGAGAGAAACTTGGCGCACCATTTAAACCACGAAATGCAGCGAGTTTTTCACGTGCACCTGTCGCTAAATCTTGGATATAAATAGCAGGACGCTTGGTTTCAAATGAAACATATGCAATTTTTTTCGCATCTGGTGTCCAAGCAGGTGAGAGAATAGGGTCTCTTGAACTTAATACTGTTTTAGGTTGCTCACCATCGGTATCTGCAATTTGTAAGGTATAACGATTATCGGGTGTTGCAGGATTACGTAACACATAAGCAATACGTCCGGTGAAGTCACCCTGAATCCCTGTAAGCGCTTGATAAATTGCATCACTGATCATATGTGCCGCAGAACGCACACGTGATGAGGGGATTGAAAGTAATTCATTTAATAGGAATTTCTGCTTTTCAACATCATAGAGTTGGTAATGTACTGCCAATGAACCATCTGCATTTGTTTTAGAGTCACCTAAAACCACATAAGGAACCCCAGCCGCTTTCCATGCTTCTGCATTTATATTATTTATGTTTGCAGTTGCAGGAAGATTTTTTGATGAACTGGTAAAGCGCCCAGAGCGATTTAAATCTTGTTCAACAATAGGGTAGATAGATTGATCATTACTAAATGGAATGATGGCAATTTTAGGCGCAGACTCAGGTGCTTTGGCAATTTCTAATTGCAATTGTGCATATGATGTTGTAATCAATGCTGGACTAAATGCAACAATAATTGCGAATCCTAATAGATGTTTAGGCATGATTTTCATTGGACTTCATGTACTCAAATATCAATTTTTAACTATGCTTAGCTTTGTAGCACAAAGACATGATTTTAATCTATATAAAGCATGTAATTGTGAACAAAAGATTATCATTGAAAAGATTTACTAAAAAAATTAAATTCAAATTTATTACATAAATGAATTTCGGCTTGATCTTTTTGGGTATTGCAAATGGTGTAGCTTTAAAAATTGCTTTTTTAAAAGACTTGACAACTAATGTCATTGTTCCTGTCATTAAAATATATTATTTCATGCTGAATATGGACTTATTCAACACGAAATTTGATGCGAATCACTTTTAATAGTTGATTGAGCGATGACTGTTTAGACACTTCAAAAGGCGCTGCTTGTTGAATCGCTGTTTTGATTGCGTTTGAAAAAGCTTCGCTGTACTGTCCTGTGATTAAAATATTTTTTACATTTCCGCTGTCATCTAAGTAAATAATAACATTGGCATTTTCTTGGATAATTGTTAAATTTCTTAACTTTTTAACAATTCGATTGACTCTAGCGGTATTTATCCGCTGAGCCATTTGACTTTGTTGAAGTAATGCTTCCGTTGTTGGTACAGACGGTTTTTTTTCGTATGACGCAGAAGGTGGGCGTTGTTGCGTATTTACTTCAAGTATTTTTTGTTGTTCTATTTTATTTGCAAATAAAAATGCAGTTGGAATAAATAATGAAATTGCTACAAATATGGGTTTAACTCGCATTTGATTTTTCCGAGTGATTGTTTTTGCATTAAATTACACCCTGCCAAGACAGGGTGTAATTTTAAGATTATTTCACTGTAAAATTTGCACTAAAACTTCGAGCTTCGCGTCTTGCATCTGGATCAGATGGCATTGGGAAAGGTGCAGCATTACGAACTGCTTGTTCCACACTTGCTTTTACATCTGGGTCTGATGCATTGACAATAATCGAGGCCACAGAACCGCTATCCGTTAGTGTGACACGAGCTGATGCCTTTTGACCTGTTGAGCCAGCCGGCATACGCCAAGCATTCCGAACTTTACTTTCGAAGTCCTTTTTCGCAGAAGATGCAACTTTTCTCGCTTCTGCCTTTTTATTTGCAGCAGCTTCTTTTGCTTTTTCAGCAGCAGAGGCTTTTTCTTCATCTAATTCACGTGCTAGATCAGCTTTACGTTTTGCGTCCGCATCTGCTTTGGCTTTTGCAGCAGCATCTGCCTTGGCTTTTGCAGCAGCATCTGCCTTGGCTTTTGCATTAGCATCCGCTTTGGCTTTTGCAGCGGCATCTGCTTTAGCTTTTGCATCCGCTTTGGCTTTTTCAGCAGCATCTGCCTTGGCTTTTGCATTAGCCTCCGCTTTAGCCTTTGCAGCAGCGTCCGCTTTGGCTTTTGCATTAGCATCCGCTTTAGCCTTTGCAGCAGCGTCCGCTTTGGCTTTTGCATTAGCATCAGCTTTAGCCTTTGCAGCAGCGTCTGCTTTAGCTTTTGCATTAGCATCCGCTCTGGTTTTTTCAGCAGCATCTGCCTTGGCTTTTGCAGCAGCATCGACTTTAGCCTGTTGGGCCTTATCTGCGGCTTCTTTTCTGACTTTTTCAGCAGCTTCTGCTTTGCTTTTTGCTTCGGCATTGAGTCTTGCGAGTCTAGCTTTTTCAACAGCATCGGCTTTGGCTTTTTGAAGCGCCTCTTGCTTGGCCTTAGCTGCTGCATCTGCTTTAGATCTTGCTTCAGCCTCAGCCTTAGCTTTCTCAGCAGCATTTTTAGCCTGCTTTACTTTTTCAGCTGCCTCATGTTTGGCTTTTTCCGCAGCATCTGCTTTAGCTTGAGAAAGTTTTAAGGCTTTTTCTTGTGCTGCTTTAGCCGCTACCATAGCCAATTGCTGTTCTAATGCAGCTGCCTTGGCCTGTTCGGCAGCTTTTTGTGCTTCTATAGCCTTTGTATCAGGGGGATTATTTGCTTCAGTTGGAATTTCTGGTGCTGTTTGATCAGGTTCTGCTGTTTGCTGAGTATTTTCTGCAACCTTGCTATCTGCCGTTTCAGTGGCATCAGTTTCGACTAAGGGCTTGGGCTCAGGTGGTGGTAAATCTTCAGGCTTAATTAAAATGGTTTTAATTTGCTTGGGTGGCTCAGGTGGTTGACTTAAACCGAGAAAAAGTAAGCCAGTAATCGCCACCACATGAATACCTAGGGTAAATCCAAGTGCAATCGCTTTTTCTTTAGATTGTGGCTTTTGAATATTTTTCATAACTTACTTTACAGACTCTGTCAGTAAACCCACTTGGCTTAAACCAGCATCTTGCAGTGTAGACATGAGTTTCATGACTTCACCATAAGGGCGTGATTCACTACCATTGATCAAGACACTCAATTGCTTGTTATTTGCTTGAGCTTGTTGCTGATTTTCTGTAAGTACGGTTTTCAACTCATCTAAAGTTAAAACCTCATTTTTATGGTTTTTGTCTTCAAGTTTAATCGAACCATCTGCTTCTAAAGTTACGATGGCTGGTCGGTCTTCAGATTGAATCGGATTATTGTTTGCTTGAGGTAGGTCAACTTTAACACCCGTGGTAATCATGGGTGCTGTCACCATAAAAATAACCAATAAAACCAACATGACATCGATATATGGAACGACATTCATATCACTTTTTAAAGGTTTTTTGACGCGTTCAAAACGCCCAGAACGTTGGATTGTCATTATTCATCTTCCTGTGTAGTTCCCACAGACTGACGTTGTAATAGCGCCACCATTTCTTCTGCAAATAATGCTCGATCTGAATAAATTTCTTCGCCTTTTGCTGTGTAATGGTTAAATGCTAATACCGCTGGTATTGCAGCGAATAAACCAATCGCAGTTGCAATTAATGCTTCAGCAATACCTGGTGCAACAGTGGCTAAGGTAACTTGTTCAACCTGAGCTAAGCCAATGAATGCACTCATAATGCCCCAAACAGTACCAAATAAACCAATATAAGGTGCGACAGAGCCGATACTGGCGAGAGAGCTTAAGCCTTGCTCTAAACGGCCTTGATCACGACTGAGTCCTACACGCAAGATACGTTCAGTACCTTCAATCATCGATGCAGTTTCTGCATGGCGTTTTTTAAGTTTTAAAAACTCACTTAAACCTTGATAGAAAATATCTTCTAAACCGTTTCGCTTAGAATTAAGCTGAGCATTGTTATATAAGGTATTGAGTTCAGCACCAGACCAGAAGATTTTTTGGAAATGCTCATCGCCTTGATGTGCTTTCTTATAGCCCATATGCAACTTGGCAATCAAATACCAACTAAAAACGGATGCGAGTACTAAGATTAGCATCACCAATTGAACCACAGGGCTCGCTTGTAAAATTAAATCAGAGATGTGTAAAGAAGATTCTAGTTGTGTTGCCATAGTTACATGTGCCAAAAGTATTTTTTATTCGTGAGCTAATTCTCGAAGAATTAAATCACGGATTTCGTCAGGAATTCTACGAGGTTTCATATCTGTACTTAAACATGCCAACTCTACCTCGCCAGAAGCAAGCATGATTTCACCACGATATATATTCTGTTGCAACACAAATGACGAAGCTTTACATGAAACTACACTTGCTGTAACAGTAATAAGATCGTCCATGAGTATAGGGCGAGAATATTTCAATGCAATTTTATGCACGACAAAATTGTAATCTTTTTGATGCCAATAGTGGTCAATACCAGATGCACGTAGCCATTCTGTCCGTGCACGTTCCATAAAGCGGATATGATTGGCATGGTATACGATACCGCCAGCATCTGTATCTTCGATATATACACGGATTTGGAATTCGAATTTATTACTCATGTTGCTATGCATTCCTGTGTTGTTTATTGCATATCTATCAATTGCTTGCCAGTATTCACTTGTGCTGTTTCAATTTAAAATGATTCAGTTGGAAGAAGATGAGCTTTATATCGCTGATCTGATTGCTTCATTGAATTTTACAATACTTATAAGGGAACCTATCAACTATGCCAAAAGCATCTGTGAGATCTTTTGAGAGAAACGGAAATCTACATGAACAGAGGCCTGGTTGATTAAACAGTACGTGTATATAGCCTTTAGAGGCTATATAGTAGAAAAATTAAATCGATTTGACCCACTTATAAATTTGCACAAGAGTTTAACACTGACTTTGGCGCGAATTTTAGCACAAGGCATGCTTTCTCAAATGGCACAAGATTACAATCCGAATGTGCTAAGAAGGGCTGACAGAGATTAGCTTGAGGATTCTTTGAATGAAGTGGCATCAGTGAGTACTGTATTACCCTCACTGTCATACTCAAAAGTTAAATTATAGAATATCACGCAATGATAAAGTAGTTGATGCAGAAAGATTGAGTGAGAAGTATTTCATATAATGACCATTATATTAAATCGAATAGAGAGAACTTTAGTGTTTTAGCTCATCTAAATAAAATTTATATTAAATAAGAGAGCGATACGAAATTATCCATTATAATTTGGAGCTTAAATCTAAACATGAATAATAAATATAGAGGGCAAATTTATGAAAATAATAAGTAATCTATAATATTCCCTGAAATTAACATACTACAACTATACGCAATTTTAGATTATTTATATCAATAGCTTAGTGATATCCTTGCCCTAAACGCTTAAAGTTAGAAGGAGGGCAAGGAAAAGATATTACATTCTAAAAAGTAGGTGGCATATAGGTTAAAGTACGACCAAGAATCCACAATAAGAATAAAACTAAGGGTAAATGGAAGACAAGCTGAGTAACTGTAAATCCAATAACATCTTTGGCTTTTAATTTTAAAATTCCCAGCATGGGTAACATAAAAAAGGGATTAATTAAGTTAGGTAAAGCTTCTGCTGCATTATAAATCTGAACAGACCAGCCCAAATGTACTTTCAGATCGTGTGCAGCCTGCATGACATAAGGTGCTTCAATAATCCACTTACCACCACCAGACGGAATGAAGAAACCTAAAATAGCTGAATACAGCCCCATGACAATTGCGAAAGTTTCCTTAGATGCAATTGATACAAAAAATTCAGCAATATAATGAGATAGAGATAAATCTTGTGCGTTCATTGCACTTGTCATAATAAAAGCAATACTTCCATAGAGTGGAAACTGAATCAGTACGCCAGAAACCGCAGGGACAGCTTTAGATACTGCATTTAAAAAATTTCGAGGAGTTCCGTGTAAAGCAATACCCAGCATTAAGAAGATAAAGTTATAAGTATTTAAACTGGAAATCGCAATAATCGGATTGCTTTTTGTAAACTCATTAAACATCCAGATCAGGCCTAAAACTACAATTAAGATACTGAGAATTGGAGAGTTTTCCAGCCAGTCACCTGGGCGTTTTTTGCTTTGAACTTCGGTCTCTTTATCTTCAAAATGAATATCAAATTCATCAATGGTTTTTATACTATTGCCTTTAGGTGCAGACCAGAATGCAATGGCAATTGACACAATAATCAATACTGCAGTCATAATCATAGACTGTGGTAAAAAGATCGTTTCAGTAAAAGGAATAATACCAGTTAAGTTATAAAGTGGTTCTGGTAAGCTCGCCTTGTTTGCCTGTAACTGAGCAGCGGAAGAACTAATGCCAAGTGCCCAAGTTGCTCCCATACCAATAATAGCGGCTGCGGCAGCTGCACGATAATCCATATTCAGCTCTTTACGCTTGGATAGTGCAATCACCAAAAGGGCAGTTAAAACTGTACTCATGGCCCAATTAACCAGTGAAATAAAGAGGCTGACCGTCGCTACAAAAACAATAGCATTCCTTCCAGATGTTGGAATCTGAGCCATTTTTTGAATGAGCATTTCGACGGGTTTAGATACTGAAACCACATAACCAACGACAATCAACATACACATTTGCATCGTAAATGGAATCAAGCTCCAGAAACCATTGCCAAATGAAATTGCGACATCTTGAACAGATGCTCCTATTCCAATCGCAGCTATGGCGACAATGATGACACCTAACAGGGCAAAGATATAGGAATCAGGAAACCATTTTTCTGACCAATCACTGACTTTTATTGCAAATTTTTGTAATATATTCTGGGTGTTATCCATATTTAAATATCCTATTTATTTGATTATGAAACGAGCACATCCATGTTGAAAATATTGATTTTCGGGCGATAACCATCACTATCAGTGAGTTTGAATATTTGTATAAAAGACTCTCGGATGAGCTTTAGATATATGCACTGTTAAAATTTTTCTAAACTTACATTCCATGCAAGTTCACTTAATTTGATTCCCTTTTTGTGTTACTCAGTCAAAATCTTCAACTATCCTTTTATTAAATTATTAACATTGAATTAGCTTTTTTATAAATTTAAAGTTTTAAACATACAATAAGAAAAACTCATTAATCAAAATGGCTTGCTTATATTTATTTGTAATAGCGGGTTATAGGCAGTAACGTTTGAGCACCTAATGTATATGCCATATTTTCCAACTATCAACACTGTCAGCTCATTCCTGAAATATTTTTTCTGATTGTTTAAAAAAAGTTATATATATGATCCTTTATTTTTGCCTACTTATAAGTGCCTAATATTAAGATACACTATATTTTTCTAAAAATATTAATAAGAAATTCTTTAAAATAACCAATAAGTATATATTTAAATCATTAAAGTTTTTGATAAGCCTTACAACATGTTATGGAAATTAAGAAAAGACTTGTTTGAAGATTTAATCTGACAGTAGAAGTTTATATTTAGCGCTGTGTAAAAATGACTTATCGAAGATGAATTTTATAAAATAGTAAAATTTTTAATTGGATCTGTGTCGTTAAATCGCTTTGTGAAAACCAATAAATATTTTATTAAGTTTTAGTTAATTTTAAGTGTAATAAGTCTTTACTGGGAAGGTTATTTTTTGTATGCTTTTTATTACTAATGATAATTCTTATCATTAGTATTTGTGTTATTTGTTTTTATTTTGTCAATTATTTATCTCGTCCATCTATTGGAATTCTATTTATGAGTAAGTTTAACCTTTATCCAATCTCAATTGCATTTTTAGGAATTACAACAACTTCAGCTTTCGCTGAACGCAATACTGAATCTGCAGATGCACAACAACTTGCTACAATTGTTGTTTCTGCTGCGGGTTATGAGCAAAAACTTAAAGATGCACCAGCAAGTATTACTGTGATTACAGAAAAAGACTTAAAAGACAAACGAATAAACTCAATTGCAGACGCTTTAACTGATGTTGAGGGTGTCGATATTAGCCCTAGCGCTGGGAAAACAGGTGGTTTAAATATACGTATTCGAGGGATGGACTCTGAATACTCTCTGGTTTTGATTGATGGTCGTCGTCAGAACAGCACAGGAGACATCACACCAAATGGTTTTGGTGAATCAAATAACAGTTTTATTCCTCCAATTTCAGCAATTGAACGAATTGAGATTATTCGTGGACCAGCTTCTACATTGTACGGTTCTGATGCAATGGGTGGCGTCGTCAATATCATTACAAAAAAAGTTTCAAATGAATGGACAGGCTCAATAACATTAGAAGGTACTTTACTCCCTAGTAGCTCAAGTTTTGGCAATCAACGTGCTGCTGATGCATTTATTACCGGTCCGATTGTTCAAGATTTGTTGGGAGTACAACTTCGTGCTCGAAAAGCGCAACGTAGTCAATCCAATGTAGGCTATCTTGATAACAATAATAATTCAGTAGAACTGAGTATGGGAAATAATCCAACCAAATCGGATTTAGAAACTATAGGGGCTCGCATAACATTCACACCAACTAAGCAACATGATCTCTCCGTAGAGTATGAAAAAACTGAGCAATGGTATGACAATAGTAAAGGGCAACTTGGTACGCTTGGGGCCAATGGTGGCTATGATAATGCACAAGAATATAATAGAGATCGACTCACGCTTGCACATACATGGCGTAATAAATTAGGAAGCTTGGAATCCAGTATTAGTAATACTCAAACTGAAACAGTTGGTCGCCTTATTCCATCACGTGCTCAAGCTGGTTTAAATGTGATGACTCCCCGTCGTTTAGAAAGCGAAGACACGATTTTTGATACTAAATTCGCAACCCAATATCTTGATGGGCACAATATTACCTTTGGTGGACAATGGTGGGATGCGAGCATTAAAGATGGATTAAGAGTGAATAAAGAAGTTTCGTTTAAGCAATTGGGTCTTTTCGCTGAAGACACATGGGCGCTTAGCCCTGATTTAGCTTTAACGTTGGGTTTACGATTTGATGATCATGATACATTTGGTACGTTTTGGACCCCTAGAGCATATCTAGTTTGGAACGCAAATGACAATTGGACGTTTAAAGGTGGCTATAGTGAAGGCTATAAAGCACCTCGCTTAGAACGCCTGACCCATGGAATTTATAACGTAGGTGGGCAAGGACGAACCCCTCTTTTTGGTAACCCAGATTTAAAACCTGAAACAAGTAATAACTTTGAATTAGGTACTTATTTTAATAATGATTCTAATTTTGATGCTAATATCACAGCATTTTATAGTCAGGTGAAGGATAAAATAGTCACTGGCCCAATTGAAAGAACATGTGATGCCAAGGATTCTAAAGACAAAAAAGCTTGTGAAGATTTTATGGCAAGTGTGGGTACGCCTTGGTTAATGCAACCTGGAGATACTGGCTCCCGTGCCTGGAGTGTAAGACGTCCGACCAATGCTCAAAAAGCAAATATCTATGGTATTGAAACAGGCTTAAATTGGGAATTTATACCGACTTGGA
Source organism: Acinetobacter legionensis (assembly GCF_048551735.1). Taxonomy (NCBI): domain Bacteria; kingdom Pseudomonadati; phylum Pseudomonadota; class Gammaproteobacteria; order Moraxellales; family Moraxellaceae; genus Acinetobacter; species Acinetobacter legionensis. Next base: position 40,514 of record NZ_JBIMBV010000015.1, on the reverse strand, counting down.
AATTTGGTTTGAACTATACGTGGACCGAAACAGAAATTCAGGATAATGCACTGGGTAATCCGCCTTTAAACGATACGCCTAAACATATTGTTAACGCGTCGTTAAAATGGCAAGCTGATGATAATATCCAATTATGGGCTCGTGGTGAATATCGTAGTGAACGTGCTCGTTACGCCGCTACATATAATAATTTGTCTGCAACAGAAAAAGGGGTCTATGATGCATTGGGTGATTTTAAGGCATATAGTTTGATGCATATAGGGTCAAATTTTAATGTGAATGATGCGTGGGATATTGGCGTTGCTTTATATAATATTTTTGATAAAAACTTTATTGATTATGAGAAAGTAGGTTCACTTTATTACAATCAATATAGCAATACTCAAGAGGGGCGTCGTGTTCAATTGAGTACAACATTTAAATTCTAATAAATCTCAGCTTAGAGTAGCAATACAAAAGCCCTATTTTTATAGGGTTTTTGTATGTAGCTTCTTTTATGTATTTAATTTTTATAAAAATATTTACATAAATCGACACAGATTGTTAGGGGTTAGATGCTAAAAATATACGAGAAGAGATTTCTCTATAAAACTTAAAGCCTTTTAGAAAAAATAAGAAGAACATGGGAATATTGAATATTCCCATTTATTGATTATTTTGGCTCAGGTGGTGTCATCCCAAACTGTAAATAGGCTTGGTTGGTTGCAATACGCCCACGAGCGGTACGCATAGCATAACCCTGCTGAATCAAATAAGGTTCAATCACATCTTCTAAGGTGCCTGAATCTTCAGCCATTGCTGCGGCTAAAGCTTCAACACCAGCAGGGCCGCCATCAAAACGTTCTAATAACATCGATAAATAACGACGGTCTAAAGTATCTAAACCATCTTTATCAACATTTAACATATCCAATGCACGTTGTGCCATGTGTTGAGTGACTTCACCAGTACCTTTAACTTGTGCATAGTCACGGACACGACGTAACAAACGGTTAGCAATACGGGGAGTACCACGTGCACGACGAGCTATTTCTTTTGCCCCATCTGCTGTTGTGGGAACATTCATTAATGTTGCTGAACGCGCCACAATATGAGTTAAATCTTCTACTGAATAAAACTCTAAACGTTGCACAATTCCAAAGCGATCACGCAAAGGTGAGGTGAGTAGACCTGCACGCGTTGTCGCAGCAACCAAGGTAAATGGTGGTAAGTCTAATTTTATCGAACGTGCACCAGGGCCTTCACCAATCATGATGTCGAGTTGGTAATCTTCCATCGCGGGATAAAGAATTTCTTCAATTACTGGAGAGAGGCGATGAATTTCATCGATAAATAACACATCCCCTTCTTCAAGATTGGTCAGCATTGCAGCTAAATCACCTGCGCGTTCTAGGACAGGACCAGAGGTAGATTTAAGGTTCCCCCCCATTTCACGGGCAATAATATTGGCCAATGTGGTTTTACCTAAACCGGGTGGGCCAAAGATCAAGGTATGATCAAGTGCTTCACCACGACCACGAGCAGCACCAATGAAGATTTCCATTTGCTCTCGTACAACAGGTTGGCCTATATAATCATCCAAAGAGGTTGGACGAATGGCACGATCAAAATGATCTTCGGGTTTTTCAGCCCCACTGATTAAACGGTCTTGCATGAGTGTCTTAATCTATCTTATTTATTCATGGATTTAAGTGCAGCACGGATAATGTCGCTTGCTTCAGTATAGTCTGCTTTCACGGCATTAATCAGTTTTTGTGCTTCCAAAGGTTTATAACCTAAAGATTGCAATGCCGCTTCAGCTTCAGCAACAGCAGAATTGCCCGTAAATTGTATTTGAGTTGAAGTCGAATTACTCGGTGTGGTACCTGTAGCAAAGGCTTTAAAGCGATCACGCAGCTCGATCATTAAACGTTCGGCTGTTTTTGCACCAACGCCAGGGACTTTAACTAAAGTTTTCACATCACCATTCTCAACAGTATGTACCAACATTTCCACACTCAGTGTAGAGAGAATGCCTAAAGCCATTTTAGGACCTACACCATTCACTTTTAGCAGGGTGCGAAAGATGGTTTTTTCTTGAGCGTTAGAGAAGCCATATAGCAATTGAGCATCTTCACGTACGGCTAAATGTGTCCATAAGGTAACTTTTTGACCTTTTTGTAATTGGCAAAATGTTGAGAGTGGCGTGTCGATCTCATAACCTACGCCATTTACATTTAAAAGTACGGTAGGTGCTTCTAAAGCTAAGACTTCACCAATAAGACATCCGATCATTGAGTTTGTTCACTTATTTGTTAATGGTTGAATAGTAGATGCCATTTGCTCTAAACGCAAAATTGCTTTAAGAATTTCTTTGCGATTTCGGGCAGATTTTATCCAAGCAGGTAAACGATTAAAATAGGTTTTATTGGTATTTAAATAAGTTCTTTGTCTAAGGTTTGCAGAAATATAATCTTTTAAACAGTTAATATGTTCTTGATTATAGGCGAAAACAAGTCCATTTCTTGTTGCTACACATAGTGTTAGGCAATAACCAAAATAAGGATCTGTATTGAAGCCGCGATTAAATTGTTTGCGTATATCAAATTGGTTAGGATAGATCCGTTTGGAAATTGGGCAAAAGTTGCAATTCAATTCAATAAATTGAGGAACAAAACTCTTTTTTGCATAGTATTGATGAAACTGAAATTTTCCACGTTTACAACGACAAGTTTCTTCAATATCTAAATAAACCCCAGAGAAATAGCCTAAGTTATTTTCTTGTTTGGCTTTTTGGTCAAATGATTTACAACAATTTTGGCAACTAAAAAAGGGTTGCTCAAAATCAACATCATCAATTTTTTTCGTATAGACGGTGGCATTTTTTAAACAAAATGGACATTCTACTAAAATAGGTTGCCGAGAAAATTTATTCAATGTGATTCCATCATCTACAAACCGTTTCATCAGAAAAAACCAACCTTATTACCTTGAAGTTCTTGCGCTAAGTTATAGGCTTGATGGTCTGAAAATTTACTCACAATATCTAAGACTTGCATAATATTGTCATAGTGATGATCACTAAAGCGTGCACCAAACCGTTCTAATATAGACAGTAAACGACCATCTTTAAAACTTAATGTTTTATTCGGTGTGGTAAGGGGAATAAAGGCATCTAAAATATGCTGTAAACTCTGATGGGCAATAATTTCCAAACCTGATTTTTGCGGGTGTTCAAATATTTTTTCACGGGCAAGGTTTTTTGCTCGATCAATCCCAATCTCAATATCCTCAGCGCAGTATTGCAGTAATGAACCTTTTAGCTGGCCTGACAAAATTTGATAATGTTGTTTTGCGAAAGCAGTGGTTACTTCATCGACCAAACGTTTCATAACACGACCACGCAAAGCGGCAATTTTTTGTTGCCAAGTCATATACGGCATACTAAGTTCAGCGGGAACGCCATAATCTCCTAACAAATCAAGAAAAATAGGTTCAACTTCTTCATAGCTGAGCATATTGAGAATAATACCGTCTTCTAAATCAATTAAGGCATAACAAATGTCATCAGCAGCTTCTAGTAAATACGTCAGCGGATGACGACACCAATGATACTCACCCAATTGAATTAAACCGAGTTGATCTGCAATCTGTTTAAGAATTTCTTTTTCAGCTTGATAACAGCCAAATTTAGCCCGTTTGCTTGCAGGAGTATTTCCTTGAGATTCGATGGTCTTAGAGAGCCAAGGATACTTTAAGTAAGCTCCTAACGTTGCGTAAGTAAGACGCATACCTCCATCATGAGGATGATAGTCAATTTTAGTAAGCAGTCTTAAACCTTGGGCATTACCTTCGAACTGTCGTACATCTGCTTGTTGTTCAGGGCTCAGGTCTTGTAAAAAATTTGTATGTGCAGCATCATCAAACCATTCACGAATCGCATATTCACCAGCATGCCCAAAGGGTGGATTACCAATATCATGTGCCAAACATGCAGCTTGAATAATTGCCCCTACATCTGCTGGGGAGATCCAAACGGGGAGTTCATTTTTGATTTTTTCAGCAGCGAGCATTCCCAAAGAACGGCCAATACATGACACCTCTAAAGAGTGCGTGAGCCGTGTATGAATACCATCATGTTGGGTCAGTGGATGAACTTGAGTTTTACGATTGAGTTGTCTAAAACTTTGCGAAAATATAATGCGGTCATAATCTTTATGAAATGGACTTCGTGCCTGTTCTGTACTTTGCTTTTTACTACCTAAACGAACTGTTGAAAGGAGTTCTAACCAACGCATTTGAGTCATTTATCATTATTCATTCTTTCGTTAATCGTATGATGCCAAATTTATTGAAAATGTACTAGGGGCGGGCGACATACGTTGTCTTGGTCGGTTTATATTTGAGAAATATTTTCCCAGTATTTTTCACCCTTATATCCAAAATAATTCATAATGAAGTTATAAAAGTTGGCTTCAACACTAAACCAATCATCTCTCGCTGTAATTGGATTCACGACAGCAACAGAGCCATAATCAGGTGTTTCAGAATCAAGGCGAATTAAAAGCTGTTCACCATCATCTAAAAATTATCCAATAATACAATCGCCTGTTAATTTTTGATCTTTTCAATCCACTAAATATTGAGCAGTAAATTTTTGAATGATCTGTAAAGCAATTTATAATCTAGATAGTCCAAACATTAGGAAAATTTCCATGATTAAAGTTAATATGTTTATCCCTATAAACAATTAAAATGAATAAACATTATCCTTGTATCATTAAAAAAAGAGTAAAGCATGAATAAAAATTTCTTCTTATTAACTATGATTATTCTATTTGCAGGGTGTAGCCCAACTGATAAAAATCTATCTAATCAAAACAAAGAAATCGAAACTCAGAAAAAAAATGAAGCGAGCAAAGCTGAAATCGAAGAAAGCATTCCTGCCAAGCCTGAACCAGTAGATCAAGCTTTCGCGACTTTTGCTTTTCAAGAAACGCCAGATGGTCATCTGACAAATAATTGTATTTGGACAGATGATCCAAATGCTCAAAATAAACAGTATTGGAGTATCTTACCGAGCAGTATGTTGAATGGAAAAGCTAAATTTACAATAGAGGATCTTACACCTAGCAAGGTAAAGATTGGGCAACCAACTAAAAACTGCAACGAAGCTTATAAAAATGATACGGCAAACTATGCGTATGCGATTAATAAAAGTGGCGATTTGGTTAATGCGGTGGCCCTCAAGCTTGATCGAATGACTCAAAATGCGGATCATACCTATACAATTGATCTGAATAAAAACTCGCATCCTGAAAAAATCTATGTGTGCTATAACATGGAAAGTTTAGATGTATTTTTCATTGACTCTGCATCCCAAAACTCATATTTAGAACATATCAATGTCCGATTATCCTATGATATTGATGGTGAAATCGATCCTGAGATTTCTTGTGGGAAAGTCTTTTATCAAAAAAGCGGAATCATTGCGAAAGAAGATCCTAAAACGGCTGAGTTTCATTATACAGCTCAATAATTCAATTGTTACGAATCATGTTTAAAGACGAAAGTCAAAGTAAATCGGATATTTAAAACCAAGATTTCAGCGTTTTTTAAGTGGGATATGACTAGCTGAAATCTTGCTTTCACAGTAGAATATGCGCTCTCTTCAAGTCACATTGAGGTGGGTTGCCAAAACCTGCCCGTGGAGCCAAAAACAGCATGTTTATCGTTGCCGGTGCACCTGCACACTCTTCTTTTAAGCAAACACAACTATTAACACGCCTTGCGTCGATCAGTTCTGTTCAATCAATAGAAAGCCAATGGGTTTACCTTTTCGACCAAACGCTCAACGAGCAACAACAGCAATCTGCTTTACAGCTTTTAAACGATGGCGCATCGTTTGAAGTTCGTCAGGCTGCAAGTGACGAAGTCCAGATTTTAGTCACGCCACGTGTCGGTACAATTTCACCGTGGTCATCTAAGGCAACCGATATTTTTGCCAACTGTAATACACCTGTACACCGCTTAGAACGCGGTGTTTTGTTTACTTTAAAGGGAATTTCTGAAATTTCTGATGAAGTAAAACAAATTTTACATGACCGTATGACAGAAAGCGTTTTCAATAAAATTGATGACGCAACAGCTTTATTCTCTGAAACTGAGCCTAAACCTTTAAACTCAATTGATATTTTGGGGCAAGGTAAAGATGCACTGGTTAAAGCAAACTCTGAGTTTGGCTTTGCATTGTCAGATGAAGAAATTGATTATTTAACTGCAGCATTTAATAAGATGGGGCGTAACCCACATGACATCGAGTTGATGATGTTTGCTCAAGCAAACTCAGAACATTGTCGTCATAAAATCTTTGGTTCAGAGTGGACAATTGATGGTGAAAAACAACCATTATCATTGTTCCAAATGATTAAAAATACCTATAAAGAATCACCTACAGATGTTTTGTCAGCATATAAAGATAATGCTTCTGTAATTGTTGGTTTTGACACACAGCGTTTCTATCCGAAAAAAGATGAAGCCACGGGTCACCATATTTATAAATATAAGAGCCAAGCTGCCCACATTCTTATGAAAGTGGAAACCCACAACCATCCAACCGCAATTGCTCCATTTGCAGGTGCTGCGACAGGTTCTGGTGGTGAAATTCGTGATGAAGGTGCAACAGGCCGTGGTGGTAAACCAAAAGCAGGTTTAACAGGCTTTACGGTTTCTAACCTTAATATTCCAGGTTTTGAACAGCCTTGGGAAGAAAACTACGGTAAACCATCTCGTATGGCATCACCACTTCAGATCATGATTGATGGTCCTTTAGGCGGTGCAGCATTTAACAACGAGTTTGGTCGCCCTGCGTTAAATGGTTACTTCCGTACTTTTGAGCAAAATGTTAATGGCGAAGTAAAAGGTTTCCATAAACCGATTATGATTGCGGGTGGTTACGGAAATATTCGTCCTGACCATGTTGAAAAAGATGCAATTCAGCCCGGCGATTTACTGATTGTACTGGGTGGTCCTGCGATGCTCATTGGTTTGGGCGGTGGTGCAGCTTCTTCTGTAGATAGCGGTAAATTAGGTGAAAACCTAGATTTTGCTTCTGTACAACGTGAAAACCCAGAAATGGAGCGTCGTTGTCAGGAAGTGATTGATGCATGTTGGAGAATGGAAGACTTTAACCCGATCGTATCTGTACATGATGTGGGGGCGGGTGGTGTTTCCAATGCAATGCCTGAACTTGTGAATGATCACGAATTGGGTGCAACTCTTGATCTTCGTAAAATCCCATCGCTTGAACCAGGCATGTCACCAATGGAAATCTGGTCAAATGAAGCACAAGAACGTTATGTGCTTGCCATTAAACCAGAATCATTAGAGTTATTTGAATCGATTTGTGCCCGTGAACGTTGCCCATTTGCGGTATTGGGAGAAGCGACTGAAGCACGTCAATTGACTGTAAACGATCCATTGTTTGAAAACAAAGCAGTGGATATGCCAATGCAAGTCATGCTTGGTGGCACGCCACGTATGAGTCGTACATACGAAACGATTCAACGTAAAGGTGATGAGTTTGATGCATCTAAAGTCGATTTAAAAGATGCAATCTTCCGTGTATTGAAAAACCCGACAGTGGCTTCAAAATCATTCCTAATCACCATTGGTGACCGTTCAATCACGGGTATGGTATCGCGTGATCAGATGGTGGGCCGTTGGCAAGTTCCAGTTGCGGATGCTGCGGTAACCACAACAAGCTTACAAGGCTATACCGGTGAAGCAATGGCAATGGGTGAGCGTCCTCCTGTTGCATTGTTAAATCCTGCTGCTTCTGCACGTTTGGCCGTGGCTGAGTCCATCACCAATATCATGTGTGCCAATATTGAACAGATCAGTGATATTAAACTGTCTGCTAACTGGATGGCGGCCGCAGGTCAAAAAGGTGAAGATCAAGCATTATTCGAAGGTGTAAAAGCCATCGGTATGGAAATGTGTCCTGCATTGGGTATCGCAATTCCAGTGGGTAAAGACTCATTGTCGATGCGTACGACTTGGAATGACGAAGGCGAAGATAAATCTGTGACTTCACCAATGTCTGGTGTCATCACTGCATTTGCACCTGTGTTGGATGTTCGTAAAACATTGACACCTGAATTGAAAAATGAAGATTCAGTTCTAGTACGTATTGATTTATCTAAAGGTCAGTTCCGTTTAGGCGGTTCGATCCTTGCACAAGTGTATAAGGCAATTGGTTCTGTTACACCTGATGTTGATAACTTTGATGAGTTCAAAGCATTCTTTGCATTGGTTCAAGATTGGAATAATCGCGGTTTGATCAAGGCGTATCATGACATTGGTGATGGTGGCTTATTGGCAACTGTTGCTGAAATGATGTTTGCTTCACGCTTAGGTGTAGCACTTGAAGATCAATCTACTGAAAGCTTATTTGCCGAAGAAATTGGTGCAGTATTGCAAATTTCTAAAGCAGACTGGGCAAGTTTGACAGATGAAGTTGCAACTTCAAGTTTAAAAGAAGCGATTAGCGTTGTTGGTACTGTCAATGATTCTGATAAATTGTCAGTGAACGGTTTGATACTTGATCGCGCTGAATTGCAACAAGCTTGGACTGAAGTTTCTCATCAAATTCAACGTTTACGTGATAATGTAGAAACAGCTGATTCAGAATTTGCATTAATTGGTGATAAAAATCATAAAGGTATAATTGCATTACCAACATTTGATTTAAATGAGCCTGTTGAAGCTCCTTATATCAATGAACGCCGTCCAAACATGATGATTTTACGTGAACAAGGCGTGAATGGTCATGTTGAAATGGCTGCGGCATTCGATAAAGTTGGTTTTAATACTGTTGATGTTCACATGAGTGATTTACTTTCAGGTCGTGTAGATTTAGACGACTTTGAAGGTCTGGTTGCTTGTGGTGGATTCTCTTATGGTGATGTTTTAGGTGCTGGTGGTGGTTGGGCTAAGTCTGTGCTGTTTAATCCTAAACTTCGTGATCAATTTGAGAAATTCTTTAACCGGGACAATACTTTCTCTGTAGGTATTTGTAATGGTTGTCAAATGTTGGCTCAGCTTGCGCCACTCATTCCGGGTGCAGACAACTGGCCACGTTTCCGCCGTAATACTTCAGAAGTATTTGAAGCCCGTGTTGTGAATGTGAAAGTTGAGAAATCTCCATCGATTCTTTTAGAAGGTATGGAAGGCTCTATTTTACCAATCGCTGTTGCACATGGTGAAGGTCGTGCAGAAACTTCTGCTGAAAACTTTGCTGCGTTAAATGCAGGTAATCAAGTGATTTTACGCTATGTAGACAGCTTGGGTAATGCGACTCAACAATATCCACTGAACCCAAATGGCTCTCCTGAAGCGATTTCTGGGGTGACTTCAAAAGATGGTCGTGCAACGATTATGATGCCGCATCCTGAACGTAATTTCCGTGCAATTCAGCATTCTTGGAAGCCTGAAGAGTGGACGGAAGATGGTGCATGGTTACGTATGTTCCGTAATGCGCGTAAGTTTATTGGTTAATTAAATCCTAGGTCAATGAATTGTAAAAGCCCCGTAAGGGGCTTTTTTAATCTATGATGGTTGAAAATATTGAATACTTACTAAAAATGAAAAAAAGATTATTGGATGTGACAAGAGTTATTTTGGATAAGTTTAGCAATCGCTATCATGATTATTATGGCTTTTGGGGTATAGGCGTACTGTATACGCATGCAAGACATTTAAATACCTTTAGTTTTACTTTTAGATTATTGAATCAGCACCATGACATTAACGATAATTTTTTAGAGAAAGTCCATCAAAGATTTTCTAAATATTTAGTTGATTACTTAAGTGTCCATCATAAATTTCTTACTGATTTAAGTTTAGCCATGGTTAAAATTGACTTCGATCACGGTCATCTTTTAAAGCCCTCGACGTTATATGGGGATTATTTTTGTGTGCAAGTCGAGTTGATAGATCAAAAAGGTCAGCGTTTTTTTGCTGAATCGGATGGTTATTGTTTTCCTCATATTGAGTGGATTCAACAAAGAAAATTGATTAACTCATTGTCATTCGGAAAAAAATTTTACTGGGAAGCCTCGAATGAACATCAATGAAGGTATTGGAAATTTGTTACACTTTTAGGGTTGGTTTATTTTTTGCATGTTATAAATTGTCTATTAAAAGACCGATGTTTTGCCCCAAAGATGTTCCATGATGTAGCAAGAATGAGGTGATAAAATGATAAGAACAGTCAATTATTCAACAGCAGATAAGGTCATCCTTCGCCAAAAAGGCTGGAAATGGTTTAGTGTTATTTTAGCTATACAAATGCTGATTATTCTCAGTGCATATTTAATCGCGTAGCTAACGAAATGAGTACGTTCTCTGATTGAGAGTTTTTAGTTGCTAATGACAAAAGGCACTTTATTGTGGTTTTTATCTCTGATAAAGATATGTTCATGAGATAAACACAAGAGCAAGCTATTTGCATGTTTACTGCAAATAGCACTTTCTATTCATTTTGATTTAGATGGTTTTTCTGTTGCTTGTGCTTCTCGTTCAGCAGCTTCTGCAGCATCAGCGGCTGCAGCCGCCGCATCTGAAGCAGCTGTACTTGTTGATATGTCAAAATCAACATTTTCAGCTTCCAAAGCTGCTTCCTGTATAGCATCAATAGATACAATTCCAGCCTCTGCGCCACTAGAAATATATTCAGAAGATTGTGCTACATCATCGTTTTTAGCATGTGCTTGACTTAAAAATATGTTTGATAGCATGACTGCAATTAAATAGCTGTTTCTCATTGGTCTTTCTTCTATGAAATCTAAAATATAAAGGTAACTATTTAATAATTTAAAGTAAATATAAGCCGCCTTATTTGGATAGCTTATATGGGAATACAAAAATGTCAGATGATGAAAATAAAAAAATTATTAATATGAGAGAATTGATTTAGAAAAATCAAAATTTTTTTAAATAGATGAGATCATGAAAAGAAGCATATTTCTAGTACCAATACTGATTTCTTTAACTAGCTGTTACCCGATATATAAAACACAGAAGCCTCAAGTGACTGTGACTGTTGTAAATGAGCAGGGAGTAGCAATTCCTGATGTAAAAATCGTGTTAGTAACATCAGTACATCCTGCAAAAATAGATGATCAATACGATGAAAAATTCACAAATAAATTGGGGATAGTGAATTTTGAAAAACAGGCCGAATGGAAAGTTGAAAGCTTAGTAATTCATGGGGTGCAAGTTTATGATTGGAATTTATGCCTTGAAAAAGATGGTTATATCATCCAAGAATTTGTCAAAGTAGGTAAAAAAGCGCAGATTAAAATCATTTTAAAGAAGGGTAAAACGCCATTAAAACAGTATCTTGATCAATGCTAGAAAGTTAATTATTCTGCATATCATATATTCAATCTTTTGGAGCGATTAGTGGAATTGAAAGTAGTCTAAAAGGTAGGTAATCTCAGTTAAGCATGTACAAAAAAACCACCCGAAGGTGGTTTTTCTGATCTTAAAAAATTAATGTGTGGCATCAAAATTATAAGATTTTTGTTTCTCAGTATCGAATTTGCCTTCCCATTTACTAATTACAAGAACAGCAAGTGCATTACCAATCACATTTAATACAGTACGAGCCATATCTAAAATACGGTCAATACCCGCAATAAATGCTAAGCCTTCTAGTGGGATACCCACGCTGCCTAAAGTTGCCAATAGAACCACGAAAGACACACCAGGAACGCCTGCGATACCCTTAGAGGTAATCATCAGGGTCAAGACCAAAACAAGCTGTTGAGTGATGGTTAAATCAATACCGTAAAGTTGTGCAATAAAGATAGCAGCAATACTTTGATAGAGTGTTGAACCATCTAAGTTAAATGAATAACCGATAGGAACAACAAAACTGGTAATTGATTTTGGCGCACCATAAGCTTCCATTTTTTCCATCATACGTGGTAAAACGGTTTCAGAGCTTGCAGTGGAGTAGGCAAGAATAAGTTCATCTTTTAAGATTTTGATAATTGTCCAGATACTAAAACCACAGAATCTAGCCACAAAACCAAGCACAATAAAGATAAAGAACAGGATTGCCCCATAAACTAAAACAGCAAGTTTAATTAATGGTAATAATGAACTAAAACCAAAGTTTGCTACAGTCGCAGCGATCAAGCCGAATACACCAAATGGTGCAAACATCATGATCATGTGAGTTACTTTGAACATTGTTTCAGAAACAGCTTTTAACACGTCAATCAACGGTTGCTTGGTTTCTTTAGACAATGAACCTAGACCAATACCGAAAATGACTGCAAAGAAAATAATCGGCAACATGTGCCCATCACCCATTGCAGCAAAAATATTCGGTGGGATAAGTGAAAGAACAGTATTTACTAAGCCATGAGCTTCATGGCTGACTTCCTGTGTCGTTTCTTTATATTGCGAAATATCAGAGGTTGTCAGTGTAGACATATCAATGCCTGCACCAGGTTGGAATACATTGGCAGCAACTAAGCCTACAATAATTGCAACTGTCGTAATAATCTCAAAATAAACAATGGTTTTAAAGCCAAGTTTACCGACACTTTTACTGTCACCCGCATTGGCAATTCCTAAAATCAGCATGGAAAGCACAAGTGGAATTACAATCATTTTGATCAGATTGATGAAAATCTTACCCAATGGTTGTAAAAAGTTTGCAATGATGTCACCGCGAATTTCAGGTGCGTTGTGCAAAAAAGCACCAACAAGAATACCTAAGAAGAGCGCAATAACAATTTGCCAAGCAAGGCTAATTCTCATTTTCTTCATACTGAGCCCTTAAAATTCAGATTTTGGCGAAAAGGAAAACTCTATCAAAAAAACACAAAAGAAATCCCGCTAAAGCATGTGGGCGCCTTAGGGTGGGAGATTCTGAGTATTCAGAGTATTTCGAAAATGGCCTATTCTGACGCTATTTGCGTCAGCAGTACTAACTTTTTTATCAAAAATGCGTTCAAATGATTAAAAATAGTTCAGTTTGATTAAAGGATTCGATTTTATTGTTAATTTTAATTCATTATATAAATTAAATTTCACACAACTATTTTTATTTTTTATATGTTTGCATTAGGCGTATATATGCCCATATCATCAAAATTCCTGTTAAGCATACGAGATAAATTAACTTTGGAATAACCACCTGAATCGGCACACCCATTTGATTTAACTGAATAAATAAATTAATTCCTTGAGTGGACGGGAAGAGATGAGCAAAATACTGCATCCAAGTTGGCATTGCTTGCAAGGGCCAAGCAGCACCTGACAGTAAAAACAATGGAATTGAGGTGAAAACGATCAGATGTCCAGCACGTTCTGAAATATCTAGATAGCTGGCTAAAAGCATTGCCATTGCAATCACGCAACTAATAAAAATCGGAACGGAAAACAACATGCCCCAAAAATTGCCGCCTCTCGGATAGTCATTGATCCAGTAAGTGAAACCAAATAGATAATAGCAGCCGAGGCAACCAATCGTGAGTGCTGCTAAATAGATTCCCAAAAACTCAGTAGTTGTGGCTCGCCATCGTCTTTCACGATACCCCGCAATCAACATGCACAATCCTAGAACAATAGTCTGGTGAATGATCAGAGGCGCAATTGCAGGAAAGATATAACTGCCATATCCTGAAAGTGTGTTAAACAGCGGAATTTGATGGATCGGAAGCGCGACTTGGAAATGTGAAATTTTGCCAAACCTTTCGGCTTGTTCTGCAACGGCATTTTCAATTGCAGTGGCTAAGCCTAAACCAATCTGTTTGGTTTTAAGAAAATAAGCACTACTGAGATATAGACCAATACCACCAGCCTCACCTCGAACCACACTATTGGATAGGTTCTCAGGTAATAACAAAATACCATCGGCTTTTTGCTCTTGAACCATCCGTTTTGCTTGTTCAAAATTTCCAGTGATTTCAGTAATTTTTATATTGGGACTTTTGGCAACTTCAGTAATGATGGTATTACTCAGATAGCTTTGTTCTTCATCAACAATAATAATCGGCAAACTTTCAGCAGTTTGCGCTTTATAGGCTGTAGGATAAAAAATGCTATAAAAAAATACTGAAAGCACCATAGTGGTCAAAATAGACGAGTTTTTCCCAATATTTTTAAAAGTGTCTACATAGTATCGAGCGAGCTCTTTAAAGAATTTAATCATGTTTTACGCCCCTTAAATTTTTATTGAGGAGTAAACTTGATAATGCAAAATAGAAAATACAATATGCAGCAAGGATGGCTAAAGGAACCATCGAAATAAAACTAGGACTGCCAACAACCCATTGCTCAGTTTGTAATTTCGCATAAGGTGTATAGGGAATAATGTTGGCCCAAAATTTGGTAAAAATTGGTGCATTATTTAAGGGAAGCGTGACACCTGCAAAACTTAGCGAAGAGCCACCATAGACTGCAATAAATCCAAAAGTTTTAGATAAATTTTTAGTTGCGAGAACGACGCTACTACTGATGAGTGCATAGGCTGAATAAAGTAAGAACTGTCCAAGTAAAATCATCCATAGACTACCAGCAATGAACCAACCTCGGATTACCACCAGCCAAAACAGCCATACCCAAGTCCAAAAACAGAAAATTAACACATAGACCATATTTTTTGCCAGAAGTGCATTTAATACAGATTTGTCTTGAACCCATTGATTTAATGTGCCGTATTTCAATTCTTGACCCACTGCAAAAGCCACACAACAACACAGCAATAAGTGCAAAATTGCTGGAATCATAAAGGGTTCTAAATAGAACTCATAACTGAGATTGGGATTGAACAGGGGAGAAATTTTTATATTTGCTGTGGAAAGTTCAGCATAAGGAATTTTATTTTCAAAATATGAATTCTTTGCAAAATCAGCAATCGCTTCAACTGTAGAGAGAAGCATCGCTGAAGAAATCCCATTGCCAATACTAAAATAAGACTGATTAAAAGCAATACTGATCTGTGAATCTTGTGCTTGAACCAGACGTTGTTCAGCACCTGCTGGAATATGCACATATCCCCAAATCTTGGTCTGATTGAGCAGATACTCAACTTCATTGGGATTATCTGATACAGTGTAGATTGAAACCGTATGATTATGACTAAGATACTTTTCTATATTGCGACTAAGTTCACTTTGATCTTGATCAATAATTGCAATCGGTAAATGTTCAGCTTTTCCTGCATAAAACATACTACTGAATAAAATAATCACAAAGAGCGGGGCAAGTGTGACTAAGCATAAATCCCATTTATGCTTGAGCAAATATTGAAGCTCTCTTAACATGCCCGTCCACATGCTTATTGGCTCTCTTTTAATTTAAAGATCACACTCATGCCTACTTTTAATTCAGGTACGGCTTCAGCGGGTGTAAGCTTAACTTTAAAACTACGAATATCATAACCACCTGTCTGACGTGTGGTTTTAATGGTTGCAAACTCACCTTCAGCATCTATATTTTTGATGTTAAATGACACTGTTTTATTGAGTGCGGGTATAAAACCATCTAAGCTTTTTGCTTGATAAACTTGGGTGTATTGATCTTCACGGACATTTAAACTGACCCAATTTTCTTCATCTTGAATAATACTCACAACAGGAACACCAATAGCCACCAGTTCTGAGGGTTTACCGTAAGTTTTAGATACAGTGCCGTTTACAGGAGAGTATAGTTTGGTTTCTGCATCTAAAGCATTGGCTTCCGCAACAGCGGCTTTCGCGATCTCGACTTGTGCATCAGCCCCAGATTTTTGTTCAGCGGTACTGCCGCGTTTTGCACGTGCATATTGCTGATAAGCAGCTTCACTCATTTGAGTGGCTGATTGTGCAGCGGCATGCATTTCATCACGTCGTTGACGCGAGATAACCCCTTGTGCAAAGAGGTTAGCACCACGTTGGTAGGTCATTTTTGCAAGATTTTCTTGCGCTTTTACACTTTGCCAATTGGCATATAAGGTATCAATATTTTCTTGTTGAGAACCTCTGTCTGCTGTCGATTGTAAGGCTAAGGCGGATTGTAAACTTGCCAGGGCTTGTTGTTTTTTTGCAGCAATTTCTGGACTACTTAGAGTAACTAACAGTTGTCCTTTTTTAATTTTTTGACCATCGCTGACAAAGATGCCTTCTATCCGACTCGGAACTTTAGTGCTGACATGTAATGTTTCAGCTTCAACACGTCCTTGAACATCTACTGTTTTAGGCTGATAACTTTTCCATAGACCAAACGCAATCAATCCCAATAATAGAATAAAAATTATTGCGCCAATGACCAGAATAGTTTTCTTTTTAGAAGGTTTTTGATCGTTGTTGATGTTTGTCGCAGCACTTTGTTCCTGTGCCGAATCTTTGATTGGTGTGTCTTTTTCAGATTCAATTTGGTCGGCTGTAGGTTGTTGCGCTACAGTTGCATCAGATAAAGCGGTCGGATCTGTATTGTTTTGTGTATTCATTTCTGGATGAACTAAATTTTCATTTAATGAAATATCTGAGTTTGCATCAGCTTGCGAAGTTGAAGATGAATCATTTTGTCCATTGTGATGGTCATGCTGTTTTGTCATTTTATGCTCCATCTTAACGAATATAATCTGTATTAGTTTGATTGACGTAGTCTTTGAATTGTTCAATAGAACCATGGCTTTGTAGCAAAGTTGCTAGGGAGAGCACGTATTTATAGGCATTGAGTGCTTTTTCGGTTTTGAGTAGGCTGAGTTGATTCTGTGCATCGATGACTTGAGTGGCGGTGCCCATATCTTCTTTAAATGATAATTGTTGAATTCTTAAATTCTCTAACACTGCTTGTTCATTTTGTTGTAGTAATTGATTGGACTGCTGTGCTGTGGCGAGCTCACTATAGGATTTGTAGATAATATTCTCAATCTCTTGTTGGGTGCGCGCTGTCATAAGCTCTGTTGCATATCTCTGTAATTCAGCGGCTTGGACATTTTTGTTCTTATCAATCCCTGAAAATAGGTTGTAGCGAGCAGCAACACCCACAATCCAATTTTGGTTTTGATCTAAACTATATTCTCCAAACGCAAAAAGGGTTGGTTTTTTTGCGGCGCTCTGGATTTTGACATTCTGATTGGCAAGCTGTGTATCCATTTGCATTTTTCGAACTAGGCTTGAAGTTTCAGGATAAGAAGCAAGGAGTTGGTTGAGTGATTGGCTTTGCTGACGATTGACAAATAAAGGTGTCGTCAATTGATCAATTTTGGATTTATGCAATAAATTTTGAAGTTGGAACTGACTGGCTTGTAAATTTGCCGAAGCATTTTGTTCTGAACGCTGGGCATTATTGCGCGCAACTTCAAATTGCATGCGTTGTCCTTTGCTAATAAATCCCTGTTTTTCAAGTTTGAGTGAATTGTCATAGTGTTGTTGCATTGCACTCAGATTGAATTGACTGGCATTGAATAGCTGTTGTTGTAATTGCACATTAAAATACGCCTGAATCACTTCAAAACGTTGTGTATCTTGCTGTTGTTTAGCATCGAGTTGACTACGTTCAACTTTTAAATTGGCAATCTGCTTTGTTGTCGAGGTAATCCCGCCAGTATAAATTGGCATCATCACAGAAACTGTAGGGCGAACAACTTGATCTTCAAGGACAACATTGGCTGTATCTGGAATTAAGCCAATACCACTATGAATTCCTTGGTTTAGTCCTTGTTTTAAAGGATCTGTGATATTCGATGGAATGTTCTGTTCAGATTGCCATTGATCAACCCGATCATTCACCCCTTGTGAAAGCGTCTGTTCTAGATTATTTTTGACCCCATTTAGTGGAATATCTGTTTCAGTATGAAACTTATAGGCACGTACATTTAAATCGATGCGAGGTAGACCAATATTTTTGACGGCTTCTGCTTGAAGTTTAGAAGCTTGACTGAGTGCTTGATTGGCTTGGGTGGTATAAGAGTTTTCAAGTAAATATTGTTCTGCTTGTACATAGCTTAGATTTTCAGCAAACGTGACGGATACAAAGGCCGTATTTAAGGCTACAAAGCTGCTTACTTGTATCAATTTTGATAATGCTTTAAGTGAATAGCAAGTTCTAAATTTCATCTGAAAAATCATCAGCATTTGTTTAAATTTGAGACTATTCTAACCTTGAATGACTAGAATAAATAATCTAAATGTATACTTTAATATGTGTGGTTTTTGTAGTTTCGATAATGAGTATAGATGTGATTAAATTATAATCAAAACCATGATAATTCAATCAATAAATTGAATCTCAAAATAGATATAAGGAGAAAAAAATGGCAAGAATTACCGTTGAGTCTGTGGTGACAGCACCAATCGAATTAGTTTGGGATATTTATAATAATCCAGAGGATATACAACAATGGAATACCGCTTCAGCAGATTGGCACACAGTCAATTCTAAAAATGATCTACGTGTGGATGGTCAATTTTCAAATCGTATGGAAGCTAAAGATGGAAGTATGGGCTTTGATTTTTCGGGTACATATACTGAAATTATTCCCCTTAAAAAAATTGCTTATTCTTTTGGCGAACGAAATGCTGAAGTTTACTTTGAACAGAAAAATGATGCTGTTGTGGTGAGGATTAGTTTTGATCCTGAAACGGTATATCCAATTGAACAACAGCAAGCAGGTTGGCAAGCAATTTTAGATAATTTTGCACGCTATGTAGAAAATAAAAGCTAGTTCTGCACAAACGTACAATACAAAATATTTCCACAGACTTACTTTGATCTTTTGAAATTCGTCTAGATCAAAGTTGAGTGTTGTTGTGGAAATCTTTCTTTATACCTTGAGTGTGATGTATAGCCCTGGTCCTGTAAATTTCATTGGATTGAATTCAGGACTGCTTGGGCGGCTTAAACAATCCATTGGTTTTTTCATTGGGGTGGGTTGTGCAATGTTATTTCTATTTTTGACCTTGGGCTATGTTGGTGAGGCTGTTATTCCTCACAATTGGCTAGACTATATTTCTTTGGTCGGGGCGGTATATACCTTTTATATCGCTGTTAAAATGTTGACAGTATATTTAGAAACAACTGAAAAAGCCGAATACCAACTGACTTTCTTAAATGGTTTCTTAATTCAATTATTTAATCCTAAAGGAATTCTGGTGATTTTACCCGTCACGACAATTATGTATCCTGCGGCTAAAATTACTGGCGTGATGATTTTCGTTGTATCTTTAATCATTTCTATTGGTGCTGCTGGAGCGCCGTTCGTATATGCTTTGGCGGGTAAATTTTTAGGGGATAAAATTTCTGATCCTAAATGGTTTAATTATTTAAATAAAATTATGGCAATCATGCTGATTATTACAGGACTTGGAATGCTTCGAGATTTTATTATAGGAATGCATTTGTTTTGATAAATCAAAATCTTGAACTGAATCTGTATGTGTTTTACACCTAAGGCAAATGATTGATCTTTTTCCAATGCGCAGGGCTGAGTCCAAATGCTTGTTTAAAATGTCGAGTCATATGGCTTTGATCATAAAAGCCTGCATCTGTTGCAGCTGCAACTAAAGAAGCCCCTTTGATTAAATTGATTTTAACTTTTTCCAGCCTGCGCATGGTTAAATAACGATGTGGGCTGGTTCCAAACAATAAACGGAAGTCGCGTGATAAACTCCACCGGTCGCGACCAATATTTTTTTCTAAATCATCCAAGCTGATATTTCGTTCAGATAATGTATGAATAAATTCTCTGGCTTTTTCTGCTGCACGATAATCAAAACTTAGCCGTTGTGATAATGGTTGAAAAGAAATTTCATTTAAAGCCATGGCCAGATCATACAGCGCATCTTCTTCTTCCAAGACTTCCATATGATTTTCAATACTTTGTAGAAAAGTATTGGTGGCTTTAAATAATCGAGGATCTGTGCTGATCCCATGTTCGATAAAGGGTAGAGGTTTACCCTTTAAAATAGATTGAATTTTTGCAGGTTCTATATACACCATGCGATAGCGGAAACCTTCTTGTGTACCTGATTCGCCATCATGTTTTTCATCTGGATGCAGCACCATTGTCATACCTTGCTGGCTATGTTGCATGACACCTTGATAATGAAAACTTTGAACGCCTGAAAGGGTGCGACCAATGGCATAGGTATCATGCCGATGCGGTTCATAGGCATGATCATTAAAAAATGCTTCGATACGTTCAAATCGATCTGTTTCTGATGCTGTCCGAATCCAATCCTGATGATTTGAGGCTGGCATTTACCATCTACCAATGAATAAAGTTTAAGCTGAATAAATTATAACTGAGTTAAGCTTATAAATTGAGTTTTTATCCGTATATGGATATGAGTAACGGATATTCTAGCCCTGTGCAGTCAGTAATAAAATCAGAATGGCAATAAATCATTGTTTCAGGATGATGATTAAAATATCAATGCGCAGTCTAGCTACAATATTTTGCTTCTCTAATTGTCTATAGTTAATAGAATTATCAACTCTAAATCTTTAAACATATTGAAATATTGACTGACAAAGCTACTGCAAGAAAGGTCGATTTGTGGTTAAATGCGCCTATTTCATTCGTTTCACTTTAAAAAAGGGAAAAATCATGCGCGCGTACAATTTCTGTGCTGGTCCTGCTGCATTACCTACTGCCGTTTTAGAAAAAGCTCAGGCTGAGTTATTGGATTGGCATGGTAAAGGCTTATCCATCATGGAAATGAGCCATCGTAGCAAAGACTATGTGGCTGTCGCTGAAAAAGCAGAAGCAGATTTACGTAAATTGATGAACATTCCAGAGAATTATAAAGTATTGTTCTTACAAGGTGGTGCATCACTTCAGTTTTCTGCAATTCCGCTCAATTTATTGGGTAAAAATTCCAAAGCTGATTATATCCATACGGGAATTTGGTCAGAAAAAGCCACTAAAGAAGCGCAACGCTACGGCGATATCAATATCGTTGAGGCGGCAACAAGCATAAATGGAAAGCTTGCAATTTCTGAGCAAAGTACCTGGAACTTGTCAGACGACGCGGCTTATGTCCATTATGCTGAAAATGAAACAATTGGCGGTATTCAATTTGCCAATATTCCAGAAACAGATAAACCTTTAGTCTCTGATTTTTCATCAAGTATTTTATCTGCGCCACTAGATGTATCTAAGTTTGGTTTGATCTATGCTGGAGCGCAAAAGAATATTGGTCCTGCAGGTTTAACCCTTGTGATCGTGCGTGATGATTTATTGGATCAAGCAAAACCTGAAATTCCAAGCTTGTTAAAATATGGTTCGCAAGCGAAGAATGATTCTATGGTGAATACACCCGCTACTTATGCTTGGTATTTGTCTGGTTTGGTTTTTGAATGGTTGCTTGAGCAGGGCGGTGTAAACGCAATGTATAGAACCAACCTTGAAAAATCTAAATTACTATATGGTTATATTGATTCTAGTGATTTTTATAACAATCCGATCGCACTTCCAAACCGTTCAATCATGAATGTGCCGTTTACTTTGGCAGATGAAGCACTGGATAAATTATTCTTGAAAGAAGCTGAAGAAAATTATTTACTCAATCTTGCCGGCCATCGTTCAGTAGGCGGTATGCGAGCTAGTATTTATAACGCTGTACCTGTAGAAGGTGTACAAGCACTTGTCAACTTTATGGATGACTTTGCTCAACGTAACGGCTAATCATACTTCAAAACATTTAAATGATTTGTTGTGCGATCAGAACCTTAATTTCCCCCCCTTGATTGAGTAAACAGAGGAGGAGGGAATTAAAGCCCTAGACATAAAAAAAATCCCTCCAGAGTGAGGGATTTTTTTTATGAGATAAATGCGGTAAAACATTAAGTCGTCGGGAATATGCCTAATATATGGATCATCATTGCAGCTAAAAACATACCTAGAACAAAAAAGCAGCAGGCTCCTTTATCCAAGCGTAAGTGAAAACCACTCACTTGATTGATTAGACTAGTCGATTGTTCAGGTATAATTTTCATTACTGAGCCTAGATTTTTAAATTATTGTTTAAATCCTATTGGTTCGTCGTATTTTTAACATAATTGACTGGTTAAATAAAGTGCTAAATTACATTATTAATATGTTGAGGTATTTATTATCTCGCGATCAATAAAAATATTATGAATTTATAATTATGATTTTGTGGGTACATTGTGGATAACTTGCCTATTTTTTAGTCTTTATATGAAAAATAATCCGAATTAAGTATAAAAATAGAGTCTATTTTTTAACAAGATCATGATATTTATTGGTTTAATTTTTATGTTTAAGCTTCTGTTTTTAAATTTATTTTCTGGGGATTCTTTAAATAGGGGGAATGTATTTATTATTTAAATAAACAGTCAATATTCTTCAGCTTAAATAGTTTTAAACAGACCTGATTATTTGATTTTGAATTTAAACTGTGGATAAGTAGTAAATTTGAATTCAAAAACATAAAAATTGCAGGGATGTATTTAGATATAATAGAAATGTTACAAAACATGTAATAAAAAAGCATGATGGGTTTTCCATCATGCTGATCAATCTGTTTTTGAATCAAGCAGCTGAATAAATGTTTGCTTGAATCCAAATATTGCCACGAATATATTGTCCAATTTCAAAATCTTTGAAAGCAGGATCTTTAGTTGCAATACGGATTAAGATTGCTGGTTGGTTCTCTTCAAGAATTAAAGTGACATCATAAAGTGTGTAGTTTTGTTGCATAAATTGCATTTCAGTTTTGCCAACAACTTTTCCTTGAAACCAAGCTTCATCCTCTTGTCCTAAAGTTTCTCCGTATAGGTATGCCACCATTTTAGAAAAATCAACAGTAACAGGAGCTTTGTCATCTTCTGACTTCGCTTCCCATGCATCAATTTGTTCTTGAAGATTTTCAGGCGTAATACCATTATTTTGTGAAAGGATATCGTTTAATGCACGATGGTGTTTGATTGAAGCAGGATCATCAACAATGATTTGTTCATGGTCTGAAACTTTTTCGAGCTCATAAGCCCATGCATTCAGTTGAACTTTATACTGTTGATCTTGAGAATATTGGTGTCCATTTACACTGTATAAACTGTCAAATGCATAGACCACACTATTTTCACCTACTTTTAAGCTAAGCACTGCTTGAGTGTTGGTTTTGCAGGTAATGATACGGTCGATAGAAGCATTTAATTGATACGGACTTTCAAAACTGGGGAAAGCCGTTTTTACAGCTTTAGGTTTGTTATTCTCAACATCAATCACTTGACAGAGCTGTACAGAAGAACCGTTTGGACCTTGGATTAACCAAGTTGATACATCCATATCACATTCTTTTGAACAAAGCCCCATGGGCATCACTGGTGCATCCAAAGCCAAACCTAACCATTTGGGTACTTCGGACGTTGGGTTTTCTGTCAATAGACTCCAATGTTCGACATGGCTACCAAAATTCTGATCTTCTATGATAATTGTTTCAGGTCTGTTTTGATTGTTCATTTTCACGATTTTAAATGCCTCTCTTATGCTATTAAATCGAGGATGATTGCTAGATTTCAAGTCCTGAAATGTAAAATCATAAGAAAAACCAGAATATTAAACTCAATTGCCATCAACTACGCCTTAAATTGTACTTTTAATCACCAAAATACAGATGAAAAGTTTGATTGGATTTCGAAGTCGTTAAAGATTTGCGCAATAAATAAAAGAATATGCATAGGACAGCGTAACGGCATTTTGCTAAAATGTTTAAAAATCTTTATCAGAGATGTTGTGTGCTGCCATTTAAACTTTGGGTCGATGCAGATGCTTTACCTAAAATTCTTCGTGAAGTGATCTTACGTGCATCAGACCGTTATCAATTAGAAGTTACTTTTGTTGCAAACCAGCCTGTGGGTATTACACCGTCTGTACGGATCAACTCAATTCAAGCAATGTCGGGTGCAGATCAAGCTGATCAAGAAATTGTTGATCGTATGAGTGAGCATGATATTGTGATTACTCAGGATATTCCTTTGGCAGCACAGGTCATTGAAAAGGGTGGTGTAGCAATTCACCCACGTGGAGAGGTTTATACATCAGCCAATGTCAAAGCTCGTTTACATTTGCGTGATTTTATGGATACCTTGCGTGGTGCTGGTGTACAAACGGGTGGGCCGCCACCGATTTCTGAGCGTGATAAACGTGAGTTTTCGAGTAGCTTAGACCAGACGATTCTCAAGCAGAAACGTAAGACTTCGATATAAGTCTAATGCTTGATTTAAAAATCATCTGCAACTGAATTTTTTCGACCTTTTGAATTAATCGAACTTGCTTTTCAATAGATATTTATATCAATAGAGCTTCCCGTTGCTTGATTAAGATTTAATTGAATTTGCAAAGATCAATGTAAAATTCATTTTTGAATCCAACAATTTAATTCACACCCAGCAGTCATTTAGGAATCCATATGCCCTCTAAATCCAACCTGATGACGACCTATATTTTATTGGTCTTCATTTGGGCAAGTACGCCTTTGGCAATTGTATGGAGTGTGGCAGATTTACATATGATGTGGGCTTTGGTTTTGCGGTTTTTTATCGCCTTGCCGATTGCTTTATTTTTGTTGCTGATTTTAAAAGTTAAATTACCGTGTAATAAAATTGCTTTACATAGTTATTTAGCTGGTTCATTTAGTCTGATTGGTTCACAAATTTTTACCTATGCCGCAACCAGTTATTTAAGTTCAGGTATTATTGCTTTGATGTTTGGATTAGCCCCGATTATGGCAGGACTTATTGGTCGTTTTGGCTTTGGTCAGAGATTACATGGGATTCAATGGCTTGGCATGCTGGTTGCTGTTGTCGGTTTAGCTATTATTTGTACCAGTAGCGGGGCCAGCCAACATGTGCATCCCGTTGGAATTATGCTGATGTTGATGAGTGTATTTACTTATGCTTTTTCCATCTATTGGGTAAAAAAAGTGAATGCAGATGTCGTCCCAATGGCGCAAGCAACAGGTTCAATCTTGGTTTCTACGTTGGCTGCAATGTGTATTATTCCTTTTATTTGGCAGTATGCGCCTACGCATATTCCAGAAACTAAATCACTATTGGCATTGATTTATACCGTATTTATGGCTTCATTGCTGGCAATGTTTTGTTATTTTAAATTGGTTCAAAATATTAAAGCCACAACTTTATCATTGACTACAGTGATGACCCCAATGATTGCCATGTTTTTAGGCGCGATGCTCAATAATGAAAAACCAACTATGAATGTGTTTATCGGCGCGGTAGTTTTGATTTTCGGGTTATTTTTATACTTTTACAAAGATTTTAAAGCACGTCAATTGCTAGCCAAAAAGATTAAAAATTAGCATCGAATTTTTCTTTTTTCTTTTTTCTTTTTTCTTTTTTCTTTTTTCTTTTTTCTTTAGATTTTATGCTAAGTGATTAACCTTCAACTAAGCTTAGATTCAGGCTTTTGCATAGTTTATTTGTACAGCTCATTGAAGCTATGTAGATGCTTTTTAAAGAAGATGTGTTTTTAATTTTTTAAAATGTTAATCGATGCTTACAGATTGATGAAAGCCAATATATAGCCAACTTATCAAAAAACTCAAACACAAGAATATAATTTCCCTCAAATAATATTTTAAATTAAATCAAATACATGGCGGATAAGTTATTTGGTTATAAAAAGTTGGCAATGCCACACATTTCGTAGGGGGATGCCAAACTTTGCGCTGCAAACAAAACTCTGCTTTGTTTTTGCTCATGTAGAGCGAGGGGGACGTCCTCTACCCCCACCTAATGGCGGCTTCTCTGTCGCCTCACGGTAGGATCACCATCTTTGATTCAAAAATACAAAAAATGAATTGATAACCAGCAGTTCCATAAAGCGCATACAAAAAGATAGGCTTCATTTATGATCAGGAATTTGATGAAAATCACTTATATGAATAATTAGTTAGTTTGACGATAATTATGGTGAATAAACCAATTTGTATAAAAAAGTATATTTATTTCATTATTTTAGATAAAAGCAATCATGATAATAATTGAAGATATTGAGATAAAAGAATAAAGATAAATGGCATAGGATAAAAATAATATTCAAGATGAGTTGAAGAGAAATGACTAAGCAGATCCGCTTTAATGCCTTTGAAATGAATTGTATTGCACATCAATCTCCTGGTTTATGGCGTCATCCTTCAGATCGCTCAACAGAATATAAAGATATTGAATATTGGACTGACCTCGCTAAAATCTTGGAAAACGGGCTATTTGATGGCATTTTTATTGCGGATGTACTTGGGATATATGATGTTTACCACCAAAGTGCAGAACATGCATTGACTGGTGCAGTGCAAGTCCCAGTCAATGATCCTTTGCAAATTATCCCAGCGATGGCTGCGGTGACCCGACATTTAGGTTTTGGTGTGACAACATCAATATCTTTTGAACATCCTTATCCTTTTGCGCGAAGAATCAGTACATTAGATCATCTCACCAAAGGTCGAGTGGGGTGGAATATTGTCACCTCCTATTTGGAAAGTGGTTCTAAAAACTTAGGACTAAATACGCAATTAAATCATGATGATCGCTATGATATTGCCGATGAGTATTTAGAGGTGCTATATAAGTTGTGGGAAGGATCTTGGGAAAATGATGCGGTTTTAAGAGATAAACAGGCTGGAATCTTTGCAGATCATACAAAAGTGCATCCCATTTTACATGAAGGGAAATACTTTAAAGTTCCTGGTATTCATATTTGTGAACCTTCACCACAGCGCACACCTGTACTCTATCAAGCAGGTGCTTCTGCTCGAGGGCAAACATTTGCAAGCCAAAATGCTGAATGTATTTTTATTGCACCACCATCAAAAATAGCAGCCAAGAAAATTGTTCAAAGTATTCGTGAAAAATTAAAACAGGAAGGACGTGACCCTTATTCTGTTAAAATTTACACCTTATTGTCAATTGTAACTGATGAAACGGATAAAAGAGCTCAGGAAAAATTTAAAGAATATCAGTCGTATGGAAGTTATAACGGTGCTTTGACCTTAGTGTCTGGTTGGTCTGGTGTAGATTTTTCACAGTATCAACCTCATGATAAGGTTGAGTATATTGAAACCAATGCGATTCAATCGATGTTAGATGCTTATGTCAATGCGGACCCTAACCGTATTTGGACAATTGAAGAAATTGCCCATTGGAATAGTGTGGGGGGAAATGGTCCTGTGTTGGTCGGTTCAGCACAAACGGTTGCTGATGAGTTACAACAATGGGCAGAAGATACAGATGTTGATGGCTTTAATTTAGCCTATATTTTGGCACATCAAACTTTTATAGATATTGTAGATTTTATTGTACCTGAGCTACAACGTCGTGGTGCTTATCAAACAGAATATCGTCAGGGTACTTTACGAGAAAAACTATTTGAACAAGGTGCTTATTTATCAAAGAATCATCGAGGCTCACAATATCGCAAAGCGAATACGGATAGATTGGCACAAGCCAGTTAATCTTAAAATTATACTCTGAGATAAAATATTAATTCATCTGATTGTAGAGCATACATTGCCATTATCTAACAATATGAGTTGTATTGATTGATATTGTTTTAAAATTGATCTTTAAATGGTTTTTAAATTAGTCATTTATTTCATAATCATTTAGCTCGTTAGTCAGAACGTAGCCCACATAATGTGGGCTTTTTTTATGGTTTTAATGGATATGAATTTTAGTGATAAATTTATAATTTTGTTTTGAATAATAAATGCATTTATTTGTATAAATAGCATAAAAAAATAATGCTAGTTTAAATCCATGCTTATTTAAAAGAGTAACAACAATGACTGATTTAAACCAAAAAAACTTTTCTTCTCAGACGGCCGTTCCTTTGCAATTTTTTGAATTGAATCATGATGCACATGTTATTCAATCGGATGAAGAAGCTATTCAAGTAGCGAAAAATTTAGCCAAAGAGTTTGCCAAAGAAGCATCACAACGTGATTATGAACGACGTTTGCCACTTGAGGAGATACAGCTCTACTCACAAAGTGGTTTATGGGGGATTAATATTCCACATGCTTTTGGTGGGGCTGAAGTGAAATATCGTACATTAGCAGATGTGGTTAAAACTATTTCTAGTGTAGATCCTTCACTTGGACAAATTGCGCAAAATCATTGGGCTTTTATAGAGCATCTCCGTTTAGATGCCAGTATTGAACAGCAACAATTTTTCTTTGCTGAAATTTTAAAAGGTCGACGTCTGGGTAATGCCTTTTCAGAAAAAGGTAGCAAGACCGTTGCTGACTTAGAAACCAAAATACATAAAACAACTCAAGGCTATGAAATTAATGGTCAAAAATTCTTTGCTACAGGGGCTCTATTGGCACATTGGGTACCTGTCGTAGCAGTGAATGAAGATGGGCTACCTGTGGTTGCCTTAACGCCACGAACAAGTACAGGTCTGGAAATTGTCAATGATTGGTCTGGATTTGGACAGAGAACTACAGCGAGTGGAACTGTAGTACTAAAACAAGTTCAAGTTGATGAAAAATATATTGTGCCGATCCATAAAGCCTTTGAAAGACCTACAGCAGCAGGTGCGATTTCTCAATTCATTCAAGCCGCTGTGGATGCTGGTATTGCGCGTGGTGCAATTGATGAAACGATTCAATATGTACGCTTACATTCACGCCCTTGGATTGACTCAGGTTTAGAAAAAGCGAGCGATGATCCGTATACCATTGCAAGTATAGGGGAGTTAAAAATTAAATTACGTGCAGCCGAAGCCGTTTTAGACTTGGCTGGTGATGCAATTGATCAAGCAATTGCCGATCCATCTGAAGAGAATGCTAATCAGGCGGCATTACTGGTTGCAGAAGCCAAGGTATTAACAACTGAAATTGCCATTCTGGCTTCTAACAAATTATTTGAATTATCAGGTACTCGTTCAACATTGTCTGAATTAAATTTAGATCGCCATTGGCGTAATGCACGTACCCATACTTTGCATGATCCTGTACGTTGGAAATTTAATTTAGTCGGTAATTATTATCTCAATAACATTCACTTACCACGCCATGCGTGGAGCTAAGAATAAAAATAAGCAAATGATGGAGAGAAAAAATGGGTAACTTAGATATTCAAAACCGTTTTATTGAAGATTTATCAATCTCAGCAGACTATGAGACGGTTGCGTCAAAATATCGTGCAATTTTTGAAAAAATTTCACAGGGTGTCGTTGAACGCGAGCAACAGCGTATATTGCCGTATGAGCAAATAGATTGGCTAAAAAATGCGGGTTTTGGTGCATTACGTGTGCCAGTCAAGTTTGGTGGAGATGGGGTGTCTTTACCTCAGTTATTTCAATTGCTCACTGAACTTGCAAAGGCCGATTCAAATATTGTGCAAGCATTGCGGGGACATTTCGCTTTTGTTGAAGATCGATTAAATGCACATAAGTTTAAGAATCAAGAATTATGGTTTAAACGCTTTGTTCAAGGTGATTTGGTGGGGAATGCATGGACTGAAATCGGTCATGTAAAAATTGGTGATGTGATTACCCGTGTAACTCAAAATAATAATCAATTGCTGGTCAATGGGAAGAAGTACTATTCAACAGGCACAATCTTTGCGGATTGGGTTGATTTATTTGCCTATGATGAACGTACGGATCAGCATGTTATTGCTGCGATTTCTCGACATGCTTCTGGTGTTGAAGTACTGGATGATTGGGATGGTTTTGGTCAAAAAACCACGGGAAGTGGCACTCTAACGTTAAGCAATGTTGCAATCGAAGCAGACCATATTTTGCCTTTTGAGCAACGTTTTAAATATCAGACTGCGTTCTACCAAGTCATTCATTTGGCAACCTTATCGGGTATTGCACAGTCAGCAGTTGCAACATTTATTCATGAAGTACAAAAGCGTGATCGTATTTTTAGTCATGGCAATGCTGACTTAGTACGTAATGATCCACAGATTTTACAGGTGATTGGTAAAGCTTCCGCACAAGCCTATGCAAGTCAAAGTATCACCACGCAAACAGCAGAAGCTTTGCAGCGTGCATATATTAGTCACTTTAGTGAATCCGAAGTAAAAAATATTCAAGCAAATAATGATGCTGAATTAGAGGCAGCACAAGGGCAGGTGGTTATTTCTGATTTAGTCTTGGAGTTAACCAGTAAGTTATTTAATGCGCTTGGTGCATCTGCAAGTACCACCACAAAACAACTTGATCGCTTCTGGCGCAATGCACGGGTCGTATCTTCACATAATCCAGTCGTATATAAGGAAAAAGTGATTGGTGATTGGGAAGTTAATCGTGAACCATTGCCTTTTGTTTGGCAAATTGGAACAAGTCCAAAAGTTGGTGCTGCCTAGAATTTAAATTTTCACCACCTTTAGTCCAAGGCTTGCTTATGCAAGCTTTTGATTTTTATAAAGACTATAAAGAATAATAATTATTGTACTCATGAGTATACAAAATGGTAGATTTGGTACTATGAGGTGAAAACAAAGTTAAGTAGATTAGTACAGCAAAAAACAAATACAACGAGGAAATCATGTCGCTTAAAGGAAAAACACTTTTTATTACCGGTGCAAGCCGAGGAATAGGGCGAGAGATTGCACTAAAAGCTGCACAAGATGGTGCGAACATTGTGATTGCTGCAAAATCTACACAAGAGCATCCTAAATTAGGGGGCTCGATTTTTACTGTTGCTCAAGAAGTTGAGGCGGTAGGTGGTCAAGCTTTAGCACTTCAACTGGATGTACGTGATCAAGATGCGGTTGCGCTTGCCATGAAACAAGCAGCAAAGCATTTCGGTGGAATTGATATTTTAATTAACAATGCTGGTGCGATTAAACTGTCTGGCGTAGAGACGCTTGACCCAAACCGTTTCGATTTAATGTATCAGATCAATACACGTGCTGTGATGGTATGTAGTCAAGCTGTACTACCTTATTTAAAAAACAGTGACAATCCGCATATTTTAAATCTTTCACCGCCGTTAAACTTGGATGAAAAATGGTTTGCTAGCTATGCACCGTATACCATTACTAAATATGGCATGAGTATGTTGACTTTAGGGATGAATCAAGAGTTTTCCGGTTATGGGGTGAGTGTAAATTCACTATGGCCGAGAACGATTATTGCCACAGCTGCAATTGAGTTTTCTTTAGGCGGTAAGCAATTATTTAGCAGAGCTCGTAAACCGAACATTATGGCAGATGCCGCTTATCGTATTTTAAACAGTGAAAAACGCGCCTTAACAGGACGCTTATTGATTGATGAAGAAATCCTCCGAGAGTATGGTATTACAGATTTTAATGAATATCGCTATGCTGATTCAGAGGATGAGTTAATGGTTGATTTGTTTGTTAAAGAATAATTGCTGAGCTGATCACGCCAATAATCCGTGCCGATTTTAAAATCCTGAGTTGATTGTTTAAAATCGGTACATTAAAACATTGGAAATTTTTATAAAAAAGCAGAAGATATAATATTGAATCTAGAAAATGAGTGAGATGTAATTTCGTGTATGAGTTAGATTGTAAGTTGCTCAGTATTTTTTACTATATCTACAAGTTTAAAAGTGTTTCTGTTGCCGCAGATCATTTAGCGATGAGCCAACCTACAGTAAGCAATATTCTAAATAAAATTCGTGTTCATTATAACGATCCGTTATTTTTACGGATTGGTAATGAAATGGTGCCTACAGAATTATCTAAACAACTTTATCCCTTGATCAGTGAAGCGCTGAGCAAAGTTGAAATTATTAATAATTTTAGTGTGGATTTTGATGAAACAGCATCTCAGCAACAGTTTACTGTCGCGATGACAGATGTTTCTCACTTAGTTTTATTGCCTAAAATTTCTCAATATCTCAAAGCACATGCACCACATGTTAAATTAAATGTTCGCGCCATCACCTCTGAAACCAGTTATCAGATGGCAAATGGTGAAATTGATTTGGCGATTGGGTTTTTACCGCAATTAGAAAATGGTTTCTATCAACAAAAATTATTCGAACAATTTTATGTGGTGATTGCATCAAAAGATCATCCACGATTAACTCAACAAAGCATGACCGTTGAACAGTATTTGAGTGAATCACACATCGATATTGATGCAGGTGTTGGGCATTACCACATCGCCAATGAGCTGTTAAATTTAGATTTAAAACGTAATGTGTTGATGCGTATCCCGAGTTATCTAGGCGTTGGATTGGTGGTGCAAGATACTGACTCGATTGCAACCGTTCCTTATTATTTGAGTGAAGTCTTGTTGTCACGAGGAAACTTACAAATTTTCCCAGCACCCATTTCGTTTCCGACTTATTCGATTAAGCAGTATTGGCATATGTCATGTCATCATAAAACTAGCCATCAGTGGTTAAGACATATGTGTTATGAGATTTTTAGTCAGGTGAATTCAATGCCTTTACCCAGTCAGTTATTGAACTATGCTGATCAGCCAGAAGTTTAAGGGTTTCTCGAATTGATACATCCAGAATGATTGGTATCAACAACTTGATAAAATATTATTGATGAAAAAGCTTAATATTTTTGATTCAGAAAGTTTAAACGAGATTTATACGCAGGTCAGCAGTTGAATGGATGTGTGTATAAACAATATGCACAGGAAAGCGGAATATCTTTTGCAATTAGGTCATTTTTCCCATCAAGTTGTTCAAGCTTATCTTGATGTATTGAACTCGAGTTATATGACGAAAGTGTATGACGTATATCATTTTTTAAACAGCTATATTGTGACTTAGAAGAGCTATCACCAGTTCAACAGTATCAACTTAAAAGTGTAATTAATTGTTGTTTAACGGTCTTTAGATAATAATTTAGAACTGTAGCTTTTAGAAAAAAATCAAAATAAATTTTAAAAGGACTTTTTAAAACTAAATAGCTTAAGAACAGTTATCCTTTTAACATTAATTTGCTTGGTGCTCTGAATCGGTTAGCTTATCAGGTGTCATCAATGCTTGATTGACATAGAGTTTGATTAAGCGTTCACGTGAACCAATGGATTTTTGATAGTGCGTAGAATTTAACAATAATGATGCGCCATAAGTCACTGTCCAGATATAGGACAAGTAATCACGGATAGACATACTACTGTTTAAGGCTTTGAGATGTGCTCCGAAAAGATCTTTAATTTCTAAAATACGTTGTTCACGTATGCTATAAAGTTCTTCGAATAAGTCTTTGAGTTTACGTTCATTATTGGTTAGACGCTCTTCAATCACATGCAGTAAAATTGTTCGATTCGAATTTAACATGTTATATAACATGTATTCAGATACATAGATTTTAATATCGTGATGGTAGGCTTTAGAAATATCTAAAAGTCGTTTTTCATTCAAAATAATCAGTTCAAGATACAGTTGGTTTTTACTTTTAAAATGTTTATAGATCGTTCCTTTTGCGATATCAAGTTCAGCAGCAAGCTCACTTAACGTAATATCCTGATTATTATCAAGCAATAAGGTTTCTGCCATTGCTAAAATTTTCTCTTTGCGAAGAAGAAAATTCTGTTGGCGCACTGAACTCATTCTATTGATCCAAAACTGCTGATGAAGAACTGGACTCAGAGTATATCAGCTATTTCGCTGATTCAATAAAACTATAGTCCATCATATTCAATAAAATATTTATTTTTTCAATATATTTAATAATTTAGATTTTATATAAGCAAATTAGCGATGTTAAAAATTTTAATGAACCATTTATAAAACTAAACTTAAGTAAGGTCACACTACGACTAAAAAAATGGCAAGAGATATACCGTTTAAAACATATTTAGTTAGCAACGACTTTAAAAAGAAAAACCTGATCGTTTGATCAGGTTTTTCTTTTTAATAAAGCTCTTAGAGATTAATCTGCGCGGCGCCAAATGGTACCTTGACGTGTATCTTCCAGTACTACACCTTGAGCAAGCAAAGACTGACGG
This sequence comes from Acinetobacter legionensis, assembly GCF_048551735.1. Classification (NCBI taxonomy): domain Bacteria; kingdom Pseudomonadati; phylum Pseudomonadota; class Gammaproteobacteria; order Moraxellales; family Moraxellaceae; genus Acinetobacter; species Acinetobacter legionensis. The sequence continues at coordinate 6,577 of NZ_JBIMBV010000015.1, read as the reverse complement.
ATTTCATCTGCACGGGCAAAGTCTTTATTTTTCTTGGCATCAACACGTTGTTGAATGAAATCCTCAATATCCGTTTGAGATAAGCCAAGTGCTTCTTGACCAATATCTGATTTTAAAAAGTCATCTACATTGTATTGAACCAAGCCAAGGATATTGGTCAAGTGGCGTAACGTAGAATAATAAAGCGTAGATTGCGCTGCATTCTCTTCTTTAACCGCACGATTCAATTCTTTAATAATTTCGAATAAAACTGCAATTGCTTCAGATGTATTGAAGTCATCACGCATTGCTGAATTAAAGCGCTCGACTAGCGTTTCATCTAACAGGTCTGTGGTTTTATCGCCATAGACTTGTTGATACGCTTTAAATGCATGATAAAAACGAGAAAGCGTAGTTTTTGCTTCTTTTAGTGCAAAATCCGAAAAGTTTACAGGGCTACGATAGTGTGATGACACAATAAAATAACGAATCACTTCAGGATGAAATTTCTCCATCACATCACGAATGGTAAAAAAGTTGCCTAAAGATTTAGACATTTTTTCGCCATCGACATTGATAAAGCCAACATGCATCCAGTAGTTTACATATTGTTCATCTGTTGCAGCTTCTGATTGCGCGATTTCATTTTCATGATGTGGGAATAAAAGATCTGAACCGCCCCCATGAATATCGAAATGATTGCCTAAGCAGCAAGTTGACATTGCTGAGCATTCAATATGCCAACCTGGACGGCCATTGCCCCAAGGTGAAGCCCATGAAGGCTCATTTTCTTTAGCATGTTTCCATAGCACAAAGTCAAATGGATGTTTCTTCTCAACTTCAACATCAACACGTTCAGAAGCGCCAGCTTGCATATCGGCAAGTTTACGTCCTGAAAGTCGGCCATAGTTCTTAAATTTTTCAACTTCAAAATAGACATCGCCATTTGCAGAAGGGTAAGCCGTGCCTTTATTGACAAGGTTGCCAATCATATTCTGCATTTGATCGATATAATCTGTTGCGCGGGGTGCCTCATCGGGTGCTAAGCATCCTAAATTTTCGGCATCATCATTCATCGCCTTGATAAAACGATCGGTCAAAGCTGTAATGCTTTCACTATTTTCATTGGCACGCGCAATAATTTTGTCATCGATATCTGTGATGTTACGAACGTATTTAACATTCCAACCTTGACTACGTAAAAAACGAATAATGTAGTCAAAAGCAACCATCACCCGAGCATGGCCTATATGACAGTAATCATAAACTGTCATACCGCACACATACATGTCGATATGTCCTTCTTTACGGGGAACAAATTCAACTTTTTTTCGTTGCTCAGAGTTGTAAAGAACAAATGGTTGCATAGGTTTTCTAAAGGCTTCAACAAAATGATGATTAATCTTAACCTAAGCTCCATATTTCATAAAGTTTTATACGTTATTTTTCTAAGAAAATGAAATTTATACATTTAGGAAAGCAGCCTATTGTATTGCTATGCTAAAATAGCAAAAATATTCCATTCGATATTCAAAACTCTTTATAGAGTTAAGGTTAGCCCATTTTGAATCCTGAAAATAAATCAAATCAAGTTGATTTTCAAAAAGTTGCACTTGAAACTTTACGCATTGAAGAACATGCCATAGAGATTTTAGCGACTCAAATTGATGAGCGTTTTACGCGCGCATGTGAAATTATTTTACAGTGCCAAGGTCGTTTAGTGATTACGGGTATGGGGAAATCTGGGCATATTGGGCGAAAAATGGCAGCAACTTTCGCATCAACAGGCACACCATCATTCTTTATGCATCCTGGTGAAGCAGGGCATGGCGATTTAGGTATGTTGGTCAAAGGTGACGTGTTGATTGCAATTTCAAACTCAGGAAAGAGTGATGAGATTATGATGTTGATGCCACTGATTAAGTATTTGGAAGTACCTTTGATCACCATCAGTGGTGATGACAAAGGACCTATGCCACAAAATGCAGATGTTGCGTTGACACTTGGAAATATTAAAGAAGCATGTCCATTAGGTTTGGCGCCAACCTCAAGTACTACTGCAACATTGGTATTGGGCGATGCACTGGCTGTGGCGCTATTAGATGCACGTGGTTTTACTGCGGATGATTTTGCAATGTCACATCCTGCAGGTGCATTAGGCAAACGTCTGTTGTTACATGTAAAACATTTGATGCGTACAGGCACTGATTTACCAAAAGTATTTCCTGATACGCCAATGAATAAAGTTTTGTACGAAATTTCCAATAAGCGTTTAGGTTTAACCACGGTTGTCGATGAAAATGACAGCTTATTGGGCATATTTACTGATGGTGATTTACGCCGTTTAATTGACAGACAGCAAGGTTTTGATGTGAACTTGCCTGTTTCCGCGGTCATGGTTCAAAACCCTTCAACCATTTCAAAAGAAGCACGTGCAGTTGAAGCTTTAGAAAAAATGAATGAAAAGAAAATTAGTCAATTTATCGTCGTTGATGATGCCAATAAAGTGATTGGTGTAATTAGTATGCATGACCTGATTCAAGCTGGAGTAAATTAATCAATGGCTTCTTATGTTTTACTGGAACAAGCGCGTCATATTGAAGCATTGGTTTTAGATGTAGATGGTATTTTGAGTGATGGTTTTGTGACATTGACCAATACAGGGGATGAAATTAAATCCTTTGATATTCGCGACGGATTAGGTATGAAACTGGTGCAAAAATCTGGAATTAAAGTCATCATTATCACAGGACGTAAAAGCAATATTGTTGAAAAACGTATGGCTGATCTTGGCGTGGATTTGGTCTTTCAAGGTCGTGAAGACAAAGGTGCTGCACTTAAAGAAGCTTGTGCTCAATTCAATTTAGATCCTGAAGACTGTTTATATATGGGTGATGATTGGCCAGATCTTTCAGCCTTTGCAATTGCAGGGATGAAAGTCACTGTACCCAACGGGCATGTTGAAGTGCGTCGTCGAGCAGATTTAGTCACTCAGGCGATGGGTGGGCGTGGAGCTGTGCGTGAAGTCTGTGATATGTTGCTGATGGCTAAAGGCACTTACCAAGAATTACTTGAAAAATATACAGCTATACCGCATTAATAGCGTAAATTCAGATTGATCAAATGTTGAATGTAATTTATGGATACTAAGGTTTTATATGTGACTGCAGTTGTCATCGCGGCAATCAGTGGTGGCTATTACTATTACAGTGGGAAAAGCAAAAAGTTGGATGCGAATTCAGCAAAAAGCATGACGTATACTGCTGAGGGTATCCAGTTGGTCCAAACAGATGAAAAGGGCAATCTTTATGTTCGTGCTCAAGTGGATCGTTTAGAACAAGATTTACAAAGAAAAACTTCAACACTGAGTAACCTCAATGCTTCGATGTTTCATCAAAATAAAGTTGATTCAACTTTTTTTGCAAAACAAGCACGAGGATTTAATGACAATGAAAAAGTCGTTTTATCTGGACAAGTTAAAGCGACCAAGATTGGTGAACGAGGGACCATGGAATTTCAGACAGACGAGTTAACGGGGTATCCTAAAATACGTCAGTTTGAAACGACTCACCAAGTGACTGTTAATGCACCTGATGCAGAATTTATTAGTCAGGGTTTAAAAGCTGATTTAAACCAAGGTCAATATGAATTTGCACATATTCGAGGAAAGTATGTACCTAACTAAGCCTTTTTTAATGAAACAATCTTTCCTAATAAAAGCGATCTGCACTGCCGGTTTAATGGGCTTGTCTGCAGCAGCATTTGCATTACCATCAGATCGTAATCAACCAATCTCATTGGTTGCAGATAAAGCAACCTATAATGAAGCTGCGGGTGTAACGACATATACTGGTAATGTCATCATTGAGCAAGGTACAATGAAGCTTCAAGCTGCTTCAATTGTGGCTCAATTAAATAAAAATAAGCAAATTAGCACCATTACTGCCACTGGGGGCCCAGCAAAGTTTCAACAACAAGTTGATACGGCAAAGGGTGTTGCTCGTGGGGAAGCACAAAAAATTATTTATAATGCTGAAACAGGTATTATTAATTTAATTGGTAATGCTTATTTATATCAAGATGGAGCAAGTATTCGCAGTAGTTCATTAAAATATAGTATGAACAAAGGCGATATTGAAGCTTCCGGTAGTTCAAATAGCACAGGTTCACCGAAAGGACGTGTACAAATTATTATCCCGCCAAATAGTACCAAGTCTTTTCCTGGAGCGCGTGATTAATGACAGCATCAAATCAGCCTCAAGTACTTTGTATTAAACATTTAGCTAAAGTTTATAGTAAACGCTGGGTGGTTAAAGACGTTTCATTTAGTATGCAAAGTGGACAGATTGTGGGTTTGCTTGGGCCGAATGGTGCAGGGAAAACTACCAGCTTTTATATGGTCGTTGGTTTGGTGCGAATGGATAAGGGAGAAATTCATCTAGATAATGAAGATATTTCTGATTTAGCTATGCATCAGCGAGCACGTAAAGGAATTGGTTATCTTCCTCAGGAAGCTTCAATTTTCAGAAAGTTAACGATTGCTGAAAATATCATGGCGATTCTTGAAACACGAAAAGACTTAGATAAACAGCAGCGCCAGCAACGTCTTAAAGAATTATTGGAAGATTTTAAAATCACCCATATTAAAGATTCACTTGGAATGAGCGTATCGGGTGGTGAGCGTCGCCGTGCTGAGATCGCACGTGCGCTTGCAGCAGATCCAAAATTCATGCTTTTGGATGAACCTTTTGCAGGTGTCGATCCAATCTCTGTAGGTGATATTAAAGATATAATTCGCCAGTTAAAAGATCGTGGGATCGGTGTTTTGATTACTGACCATAATGTTCGAGAAACTTTAGCGATTTGTGAGCATGCTTATATTGTGAGCGAAGGCGCTGTGATTGCGGAAGGTACACCAGAAGATGTTTTGGCAGATGAAACCGTGCGCCAAGTATATTTAGGTGATGATTTTACCGTCTAACTACTCAGCCTTTTTAAAAAGATGAAGGAACTCCTTCATTTTTTTTTGCTTTTTGTGCGGTATATTTGAAAAAAGATCAGTTTTGATTGAATATTTTATTAATTATTATTTCATTAAAATTTAACAACATAGTTTTAATGTGACATCTATCACTAATTAAGAAATGTGTTACATGTTTTGTTTAAAAATTAATCTAAGCTAAATTCTTAAGTTTCTATAATACCCATAAAATTTAAATGGGAATTACATACTTTTAAATACTATGAGTGGTATGAAAATAATAGTTTATTGTTTTTAAAATAGGCAGGATTATTAAACAAATTTAAATAAATTTATAAAATTGATCATTATGAATATTAATAATGAATATAAAGTGATAATTAAATTGAATCGAAATAATTTAGTAAAATAAACAAGTATGATTTTAATTAAATGATAATTACATCACAAATTAATGGTTTTAAAAAGACCAATCATTTAGCCATTATAGACAAATGCTGTTTTTTATATGCTTATCTGATTTTAATATCAAAAATATACACTTGTGAAATTTATCTCACTTATTTATCTTTTTTGCATAACAGTAAATTATAAGACGGAAAAAATATTATGAAAAATATCACTATTTATGAAAAAGGAACGGCTAAGGTTCTTACTCAGGATTTAGTTAATAAACACTACTCAGTGTATAAAGTAAATCTTGATAGCGCAGAAATAGCCAAAATTGTAAAAGTTAATAATAATTTGGAGGTTTATTTACAAAATGGAGAAAAAGTCGTTATTGAGGATTTCTTTATTGGTGAAAAACCAAAAGAATTTACAATAGAAACTTCAGATGGAAAGCATTATTTACTTAACTTTCTTGAGTTTGATGCAAGTGGTACAGTAACTAAAATTGATTATTTGGGGATTGCTGATTTTCATGAATACCTTGTTGGTGAACACTCTGCTGTGCCAGCATGGGCTTGGGTCGCAGCTGCAGCTGGAGTAATCGGTATTGCAGCCGCATCAGGGAGCAGTGGTAGTTCAAGTCATTCGGGAAGTGGTGATAAAACAGGACCAAAACTAAGCTATGATATTTTAGATAATCAGAAAATCAAAATCACTGCAGATGAAGCAAGTAAAATTACAATAGTGGATGCGAGTGGTAAAATAATTGGATCAGGACAACTAAATCAAGCAGGTGGGCTTGAAGTTAGTTTAACAAGACCTTTAGTTGATAATGAAAAAATTACAATTACAGCAACAGATAATGCGGGAAATAAAACAACTGAAACAATAAATGTTGGGGATGTTACAAAACCTGATGTTGAAGTAAATATTGTTGATAATGACACAATTCAAGTCACTTCAAATGAACCTGGTAGTAAAGTTATAATTAAAAATGAAGCTGGACAAACAATTGCTGAGGGTGTAATTGGTGCTGATGGAAAATTAACAGTTGATTTAAACACACCTTTAAATGACGGTAGTAAGGTTATTGTTGATGTTATTGATGCAGCAGGTAATCAAACAGAAAAAGGGCAGAGTAAAACTTGAAGTGCGACATAAACCACCTAATTAATTTAAAGGGTTTATGGAGTATATAAAATTGTCATACCATCATCTTAACTTTGA